>NZ_LSKN01000289.1:0-164461 GCF_001557075.1 Methylobacterium sp. CCH7-A2 | reverse complement strand
CCCGGATCTGCACCATAGCGCCGCCGGTGGGGCGGGGGCGTCCACATCATCAAGCCGTACGGCACCGGCCACACCCGCCGATGGACCCAAGCCGACGCCTCGCGACGGCCATCACTCTTCCCGTCGCGGAAGGAGTGCATGCCTATGATCCGCAAAGTGCATGCAATAGCGATGCCATGCTGCAGAACGCTTCTCGCCCCCTACCTCCTTCCCGCGCCGCCGGACGGGCGTGCAGCCGTGGATTGCGGCGATGCCGGCCTCGGGGCTAAGACGAGACCTCACGCATTCGGATTTCGGTGATGACGCGCGAGGACAACCGCAGCCGCCCTGCGACCGATCGGGTCGGGACGATCTGCCGTGCGCTGCGCCGCGCGATCATTGAGCAGGCGCTGGAGCCCGGCGCCAAGCTGCCGGAGGATGCACTGGGCGAGCGCTTCGGTGTCAGCCGCACGATCGCGCGCCATGCGCTCGGCCAGCTCGCGGCCGAGGGGCTGGTCGAGTTGCGGCGCAATCGCATCGCCGTGGTGGCGACCCCGAGCTGGCAGGAGGCACGCGACGCCTTCGACATCCGCATCGAACTCGAGCGATTGGTGGTGCGGCAGCTGGCGGGGCGGCTGACCAAGGCGCAGATCGCCGAGCTCCACGCCCATGTCGATGCCGAAGACGAGGCCCGCAACGGCCCCGACGCGATCTCGATCCGGCTCGCGACCGAATTCCACATCCTGCTCGCCAGCATGACGGAGAGCCCGATCCTGATCCGCTATGTCAGCGAGATCGCCTATCGCTGCTGCCTGACGCTGTCCCTGTTCAGCCGCCCCCATTCCTCCGAATGCGCCATCAACGAGCACCGGCTGCTGATCGACGCGCTCGCCAAGGGCGATGCGGAGGCGGTGATGGCGCTGATGCACCACCATCTCGATTCGGTGGCGAGCCGCGCCCTAGTCGCCCAGACGCGGCCGCGCGGGCGCGACATCATGGATATTCTGGCCCCCTATGCCGAGCCGGCACGCCCGGCGCGGACCAAGGCCGCCGGCTGACGATCTCCGCCCTCTCCTGTGTGCGCTGCCGCCTTCACAGGTGGCAGCCGGCATGTAAAGTGCATACAGTTTGATCGCCGATTGTTCCTCTGCCGACAGCACTGTGCCGATGCCCGACGACAGCGCCTTCGACCTCATCTTCCGGCAGGCGGCCCTTCCCGGCGCGGCGCGGCCCGTGGACATCGGCGTCCGGCGGGGGCGCTTCGCCGCCATCGCGCCGGTCATCGTGGCGGATGCCCCCGAGGTGGTCCTGGGCGGGCGCGCGGTGCTGCCGGGTTTCGTCGACAGCCATGTCCATCTCGACAAGGCCTGCCTGCTCGGGCGCTGCGGCCATCTGCAGGGCGGACTCAAGGCGGCGATCGCCGCCGTCTCCGCGATGAAGCGGGATTTCACCGTCGCGGATGTCTACGAGCGCGGCGCGCAGGTTCTGGAGCGCGCGATCGCCAAGGGCACGACGCGCATGCGCAGCCATGTCGAGGTCGACCCGCGCGTGGGCCTGCGCAGCTTCGAGGCGCTGAAGGCGCTGAAGCGCGACTATGCCTGGGCGATCGACCTCTCGCTCTGCGTCTTTCCGCAGGAGGGGCTGACCAACGACCCCGGCACCGAGGAGCTGCTGGTCCGGGCCCTCCAGGACGGGGCGGATGCGCTCGGCGGCTGCCCCTATACCGATACCGACCCGCCCCAGCAGATCGCCCGGTTGTTCGCGCTGGCGACGCGCTTCGATGTCGATCTCGATTTTCATCTCGACTTCGATCTCGATGCCAGCTGGATGCATCTCGACGAGGTCTGCCGCCAGACGACCGTCCATGGCTATGGCGGGCGCGTCGCGATCGGCCATGTCACGAAGCTGTCCTGCCTGCCGCCCGAGGCCTTCGCGCGAGCCGCCGGGCGGCTGGCGCAAGCGGGCGTCGCGGTGACGGTTCTGCCTGCGACCGACGTCTACCTGCTCGGCCGGGAGGCGACCCATGACGTGCCGCGCGGGCTGACGCCGGCGCACCGGCTGCTGGCGCAGGGCGTGACCTGCTCGGTGGCGACCAACAACGTCCTCAACCCGTTCACGCCCTTCGGCGATGCCTCGCTGCTGCGGATGGCGAATTTCTACGCCAATGTCGCGCAGGTCGGCCCGGAGGGCTTCGATGCCTGCATCGAGCTCGTGACGGCGCTGCCGGCGCGGCTGATGAACCTCAGGGATTACGGCATCGCCATCGGCAATCCGGCCGATCTCGTCGTGCTCGACGCTCCCACGCAGGCCGAGGCGCTGGCGGGCCTGGCCGAGCCGATCATGGGGTTCAAGAACGGCCGGCAGAGCTTCTCGCGGCCGGCGGCGCAGCTGCACGCGCCGAGCCAGCCGCGCGCCGCGTTGCGAGCCGTGGCGGGCTGAGAGGTGGCGCCTGGGGCTAGCGAACGACGACGCCCCGACCCCGACCCCGGCAGGAACAGGCCTGGCCGAGCAGGGCCGTGCGCCCGAGCCGGCAGGTCGTGCGCGGCGTCGCGCAGAACCGTCCGACGGTCTGGACGCGCGCGCGGCTTCCGAGACCATAGCCGCTTACGCCCGAGGATGATGGCCTGCCATAATCGATCGGCGGGCCGGCGCCGGGGATCCCGCCGCCATCCGAGCGCAGGCGCAGATCCGGCACCGAGTCGGTGAGCGAGGGCGGGCCCAGCCCCTGGCGCGGACCGCCCGGCACGAGCGGCCCGGTGCCGGGCGTGCCGACGCCCTGCCCCAGCGCTAGGGTCGGGCCGGAGAGAATGGCAAACATCGCCAGGGCGGCAGTTCCGGCACGCAGCATGTCGATGGTCTCCCGAGCCCGGATGGCCAGCTGTGGCCCTTCCGTCCTGGCTCAACCCCACCCTGCCAGACAGGTTCCGGTCACATTCGCCGAGCCGGCCATCCCGACAGGCTACCGCCTACTCGGCCGCCGTTCCCATCGCCTGCCGCAGCGGCGCGACCTGCGCCTCGTGGAGCGCCCGGTAGGGGCCGTCGGCGCGCAGCAGCTCTTCATGGCGGCCCTGCTCGGCGATGCCGGCCTGAGTCACCACGACGATGCGGTCGGCATGGCGGATGGTGGCGAGGCGATGGGCGATGACCAGCGTGGTGCGCCCCTCGGCGAGTTCGGTCAGCGATTGCTGGATCGCCGCTTCCGTCTCGGTGTCGAGCGCCGAGGTCGCCTCGTCGAGGATCAGGATCGGCGGGTTCTTCAGGAAGATGCGGGCGATGGCGAGGCGCTGCTTCTGGCCGCCGGAGAGCTTGACGCCGCGCTCGCCGATCACCGTGTCGAGCCCGGCCGGCAGGTCGGCGATCATCGTCTCGAGCCGGGCGCGGCGGGCGGCCTCGGTGATCTCCGCCTCGCTGGCATCGAGGCGGCCATAGGCGATGTTCTCGCGGATGGTGCCGGCGAAGAGGAAGACGTCCTGCTGCACGATGCCGATCTGGCGGCGCAGCGAGGCGAGCGTCAGCGCGCGGATGTCGTGTCCGTCGACGGTGATGCGACCGGCATCGACCTCGTAGAAGCGCGGCAGCAGGGAGAGCAGCGTGGTCTTGCCGGCGCCGGAGGGGCCGACGAAGGCGACCGTCTCGCCGGCCGCGACCGAGAGGTCGATTCCCGAGAGAACCGGCCGCTCCTTCGCATAGCCGAAGCCGACGCCCTCGAAGCGGATGTCGCCCTTCAGCGGCGGGGCCTCGATCGCGTCGGGCACATCGGCGATGTCGGGCTCGGTCGCGAGCAGCTCCTGGTAGCGCTGGAAGCCGGCGATCCCCTTCGGATAGGTCTCGATGACGTTGGCGATCTTGTCGAGCGGGCGATAGAACACGCCGACCAGCAGCAGGAAGCCGACGAAGCCGCCGACGCTGAGGCTGCCCTGCACGACGTAATAGGTGCCGGCCAGCATCACCGCGAGCTGGACCATGCGCATGCCGAGATAGTTGATGGCCTGGCTGGCGGCCATGATGCGGTAGGCTTCGAGTTTGGTGGTGCGATAGCGCTGGTTGTCGCCGGCGAAGAGCGCGCGCTCATGGGCCTCGTTGGCGAAGGCCTGGACGACGCGCATGCCGCCGATGTTCTCTTCCAGCCGTGCATTGAAGGCGCCGACGCGGCCGAACTGTCGGCGCCAGTTCTGCGCCATCAGCGCGCCGTAGCGCGCCACGACGAAGCCGGCGAGCGGGACGATCAGCGCCGTGATCAAGGCGAGTTGCGGATGCACATAGAGCATCAGCAGGAAGGCGCCGATGAAGGTCATGATCGCGATGAAGAGGTCTTCGGGCCCGTGATGGGCGACCTCGCCGATCTCTTCCAGGTCCTTGGTGACGCGGGCGACGAGGTGGCCGGTCTTCTGCTCGTCATAGAAGCGGAAGGAGAGCTTCTGGAGATGGTCGAAGGCGCGCCGACGCATCTCGGTCTCGATATTGATGCCAAGCCTGTGGCCCCAATAGGTGACGATCGCCATCAGTCCGGAATTGATCGCATAGACGACCAGCAAGGCGAGCCCGGCGAGCAGGATCAGCGGCCAGTCGCCGCGCGGCAGCAGCAGATCGACGAAGGCCTTCACCGCCATCGGGAAGCCGAGTTCGAGCAGGCCCGACAGCACGGCGCAGCCGAAATCGACCAGGAACAGCGCCCGGTGAGGCCGGTAATAGGCGAAGAATTCTCTCAGCATGACGCGCTCATAGCAGCTGGGCGGGCCGATGCGTCACCCCTCCAGCGCGACGCCGCCATGTCGCGGGCTATCGCCCGGCGATTACCGCACGGCCAGCGTCCCGAGCGCCATCGTCACCGCCGCCTGGGTCGGGTCGATCACGGGGATGCCGAGTTCCTCTTCGAGCGGGCGGCGGTGACGCGCCATGCCGGCGCAGCCCATGACGATGGCGCCGGCGCCGTCGATCTCCTTCAGCTCGCGGCCGATCGCGATCATGCGCTCCAGCGTGCGGTCGCCCGAGGCGGTGTCGGCGACCGACATCTCCAACGGGCGCTCGCCCGCGAGGCGGTCCATCAGCCCCATCTGGCGAAGATAGCGGATGTGGCGCGGGATCGAGCGCGACTTGATCGCGATCACACCGAACCGGTCGGCCCGGGCGAGCGCGGTGAGCACGCCGCTCTCCGCGATGCCGAAGACCGGGCTCGCCGTGCCCTCGCGGGCGACATGCAGGCCCGGATCGGAATAACAGGCGATCACGAAGGCATCGACGCCATTGGCGGCCTCGACCTTGCGGCGCAGCGGGATCGCGACCCCGTCGACATGCTCCTGCGTCTCGATACCGAAGGGACCTTCGGCCAACGTCTCGCAGATGATCTCGGGACCCTCGGCATAGCTCAGCGGCAGCACGGCCTGGCGCAGCCCCTCCGTCACGGCCTCGTTGGAGTTGGGGTTGATCACGAGGATGCGGGCGCGGCGGGTCATGCGTGAGAATCCATGAGCGGGGGTGAGCGGAGCCGGCCGCGATGATCGGCCGCTCTTGCGGCGGCGTCCAGCCATCACGGGAGATGGGTCCCGTGCCGCCGACGCGAGGCTGGCCGCAGGCCGGCGCTTGCCGCGGGCCGTGGCCTCGCGCAGATTGCAGCCCCCCGCCGACCCAGGAGACTCGCGATGCGGCGCCCCCTTGCCACCCTCCTCGCCGGATCAGGCCTCCTGCTTGCGATCGTAGCGTTGCCCGCGCCGGTGCGGGCCGAGAGCTGCGACGATCTCTGGTACGCGCGCAACGAGATCTACAAGGCGCAGGGCTACTGCTTCCGCACGCGCCGCGGCATCGAGGCCTTCGGCAATGCCGGCTGCCAGTACGACAACGCCGACGAGGTGCCGCTCTCGGCCGCGCAGCGCCGCACCATCGCCGACATCCAGCGCGAGGAACGCGCGCGACGCTGCCCGCGCTGAAACGCCGCCCCGCTTTGCTGTGGACGCCGGGCCCGGGCGGGGCGCGGCGGCGATTCCCCATGCTAGAAGCGCCGGTCGCGAGCCTCCCGATCCGACCGGGCGGGCGGCCTGCGCCAAGAGGAGCGGTTTGACGGCGTGACCACGGCGATCGACATGGGGCTGACCCAGGGCGGCCAACCCGCCCTGCTGGACCTCGCCGAGCTGCTGGCGACGCGGCTTCTCGTCCAGGGCAATTCCGGCTCGGGCAAATCGCATCTGCTGCGGCGCCTGCTCGAACAGAGCGCGCCGCTGGTGCAGCAGGCGGTGATCGACCCGGAGGGCGACTTCGTCTCACTGGCGGAGCAGTTCGGCCATGTCGTCGTCGATGCCGAGTGCGGCGAGGCCGAGCTTCAGCGCGTGGCGCTGCGGGTGCGCCAGCACCGCGTCTCGGTCGTGCTCAATCTGGAGAACCTCGAGGCCGACGAGCAGCTGCGCGCCACGGCCGCCTTCCTCGGCGGGCTCTTCGACGTCGACCGCTCGCTCTGGTTCCCGATGCTGATCGTCGTCGACGAGGCGCAGCTCTTCGCGCCGGTGATGGCGGGCGAGGCCTCCGACGAGGCGCGACGGCTCTCGCTCGGTGCCATGACCAATCTGATGTGCCGCGGTCGCAAGCGCGGGCTCGCCGGCGTCATCGCGACGCAGCGCCTCGCCAAACTCGCCAAGAACGTCGCGGCGGAAGCGTCGAACTTCCTGATGGGCCGCACCTTCCTCGACATCGACATGGCGCGAGCCGCCGATCTGCTCGGCATGGACCGGCGCCAGGCCGAGATGTTCCGCGACCTCGAGCGCGGGCAGTTCGTCGCGCTCGGTCCCGCCCTTTCGAAGCGGCCGCTGCCGCTGCGGATCGGCTCCGTCACCTCGGTCGACCGCGGCGGCGCGCCGGGGCTGATGCCGCTGCCCGAGCAGGCGCCCGAGGAGGCCGGCAAGCTGATCTTTACTGCCGGGGCCGACGAGCCCGCGCCGGTGAGCCGCCTGCCGCGCCCGGCTCCCCGTCCGCGCCCGGCGGTCCACGACACGCTGCGCCAGATCGAGAGCTACCGCCCGGCGCCTTCCCCCGAGCCCGAGCCGGAGATCGAGATCGAACCGGCCGAGCGCGAGGCGATCATGGCCGAGATCCTGCGCGAGCTGATGGCCGATCCAGAGGCCCGCTCGCGCCAGGTCGCGGTGCTCTACCAGGATTTCACCGTGCGCTGCCGGATGCGCCGGCTCGGCCGGACACAGCTCAGCCTCGACGAGTTTCGCCGCCGGCTCGCCGTCGCCAAGGCCGGCGCGAGCGACGAGATCACCGGCTCGGAGACCTGGCAGGCGGCGGTCGAGGCCTCGCTCTCCCTGCCCGACGATCTGCACGGGCTCTTCCTGTTCATCGCACGGGCCGCGATGGAGGGAGCGCCCTGCCCCAGCGACGCCGAGCTGGCGCAGGTCTACGGCAGCCATTCGCCGAGCCGCGCGCGCCGGCTGATCGCCTATATCGAGGAGCGCGGGCTGATCGTCTGCCATGTCGATTTCCGCGGGCAGCGGACGCTCGCTCTGCCGACGATCGGCATCGAGACGGCGCCGGGCCAGGGCTCGGTCCGCACCGCCGGGATGCCGCGGGGCGCGCGCGTCTGAGGCGCGCAACCTTGACCAGCCCGCCCCCGACCGTGCATGACCGGAGCCCGAAATCCGTGGCTCGAGCCGATGCGCATCCTGCTGATCGACAATTACGACAGCTTCACCTGGAATCTGGTCCACCTGATCGGCGGGCTCGGGGCCGAGGTCGAGGTGCGTCGCAACGATGCGCTCACCGTCGATGCGGCGCTCGCGGGCGACCATGACGCGATCGTGCTGTCGCCCGGCCCCTGTACGCCCAACGAGGCCGGCATCTGCCTCGATCTCGTCCGCGAGGGGGCGCAACGCAAGCCGATCTTCGGCGTCTGCCTCGGGCTGCAGACGATCGGCCAGGTCTTCGGCGGCGACGTGGTGCGCGCACCATTGCCGATGCACGGCAAGGTCTCGGCCGTCCAACATAGGGCGCGGGGTCTGTTCCGCGGCATCAACGGCCCGCTGCAGGCGACGCGCTACCATTCGCTGGTCGTCGCCCGCGAGACCTGCCCGGCCGATCTGACGATCGAGGCGGAGACGGAGGACGGGCTGATCATGGCGCTGTCGCATCGCAGCCTGCCGGTCCATGGCGTGCAGTTCCACCCCGAGAGCATCGCCTCCGAGCACGGCGCCACGATACTGCGCAATTTCCTCGACCTCGCGGAGCGATGGCAGCGCGACCATGCCCCCGCCGCGCTCGTCGAAGCCGACTGAACGCCGGCCCGCACAAGCCGCCTTTCCCGATCGCCCGTTTTCCGCAGAGTCATCATGGACGATTTCAAGCCCTTCATCGCCAAGGTCGCGACCGGCGCCTCGCTGTCGCGGGACGAGGCGCGCGACGCCTTCGACACCATCCTCTCCGGCGGCGTCACCAATGCGCAGGCGGCCGCCTTCCTGATGGCGCTGCGGGTGCGCGGCGAAACCACCGAGGAGATCACCGGCGCGGTCGGCGCGATGCGCGGCAAGATGCTGACGGTCGAGGCGCCCGCCGACGCCATCGACATCGTCGGCACGGGCGGGGATTCCTCGGGCTCCTACAACGTCTCGACGCTGGCCTCGATCATCACCGCCGCCTGCGGCGTGCCGGTCGCAAAGCATGGCAATCGCGCCGCCTCCTCGAAGACCGGCACCGCCGACGTGCTGATGGCGCTCGGCGTCAAGGTCGGGCTCGATCCGGCGGCGACGGCGCGCTGCATCGCCCAGGCCGGTGTCGGCTTCATGTTCGCGCCGACGCATCACGCCTCGATGCGCCATGTCGCGCCGGTGCGGGTCGAACTCGGCACGCGCACGATCTTCAACCTGCTCGGCCCGCTCTCGAACCCGGCCGGCGTCAAGAAGCAGTTGATCGGCGCCTTCTCGGAAACCTGGCTGGAGCCGATGGTGAAGGTGTTGGCGAGCCTCGGCTCGACGCGGGTCTGGGCCGTTCATGGGTCCGACGGGCTCGACGAGATCACCACGACGGGTCCGACCCGCGTGGTCTCGCTGGACAATGGCCGGATCGAAAGCTTCCAGATCTCGCCCGAGGATGTCGGGCTGGCCCGCGCCAGGCCGGAGGATCTGCGCGGTGGCGAGCCGGCGCAGAATGCCGAGGCGCTGCGTGCGGTGCTCGACGGGCAGAAGACCGCCTTCCGCGACATCGCCGCCTTCAACGCCGCCGCGGCACTGCTGGTCGCCGGCCGGGCGGGCGATCTGCGCGACGGCTTCGCGCAGGCGAATGCGGCGCTCGACAGCGGCAAGGCCAAGGCGACCTTGGCCGCCCTCGTCGCCAGCTCGAACGCGTGAGGCCCTGATGAGCGACATTCTCGCGAAGATCGAGGCCTATAAGCGCCAGGAGATCGCGGCCGCCAAACTGGCGATCCCGCAGGACCGGATCGAGGTGCTGGCGCGTGACGCCGGGCCGACGCGCGGCTTCGCCGATGCGCTGGCCGCAAAGCACACCGCCGGCCAGCCGGCGCTGATCGCCGAGATCAAGAAGGCCTCGCCCTCCAAGGGGCTGATCCGCGCCGATTTCGACCCGCCCGTGCTGGCGCGCGCCTACGCCGCCGGCGGGGCCGCCTGCCTCTCCGTCCTGACCGATGGCCCCTCCTTCCAGGGCCGGCCGGAATTCCTGCTGCAGGCGCGCGCGGCCTCCGTGCTGCCGGTGCTGCGCAAGGATTTCCTCTACGATCCCTATCAGGTCTACGAGGCGCGGGCCTGGGGGGCGGACTGCATCCTGATCATCATGGCGGGCGTCGACGACGCCACGGCGCGCGCGCTGGAGACCACCGCCTTCGATCTCGGCATGGATGTGCTGGTCGAAGTCCATGACGACGCCGAACTCGACCGCGCGCTGGCGCTGAAGAGCCGCCTGCTCGGCATCAACAACCGCGATCTGCGCGATTTCACCGTCGATCTCGCGGTGACCGAGCGGCTGGCGCCGCGCGTGCCGGCCGACCGGATCGTCATCAGCGAGAGCGGCATCTTCAGCCATGGCGATGTCGGCCGGCTGAACGGGGCCGGGGTCAGGACCTTCCTCGTCGGCGAAAGCCTGATGCGACAGGCCGATGTGACGGCCGCGACGCGCGAACTGCTCACGGGCCAGACATCACAAGCCAAGACGCAGGAGAGCGCCGCGTGAGCGCACTCAGCCATCTCGACGCGCAGGGCCAGGCGCATATGGTCGATGTCGGCGACAAGGCCGAGACCTCGCGCACGGCCATCGCCGAGGGCTGCGTGGTGATGCAGCCGCAGACGCTGGCGATCGTGCGCGCGGGCGACGCCAAGAAGGGCGATGTGCTCGGCACGGCGAGGCTCGCCGGCATCATGGCCGCCAAGCGCAGCCATGAGCTGATCCCGCTCTGCCACCCGCTGCTGATCACCAAGATCGCGGTCGATCTCGAGATCGACGAGGCCCTGCCCGGCATCCGCGTGCGGGCCGAGGTCAAGGTGAAGGGCCAGACCGGCGTCGAGATGGAGGCACTCACCGCCGTCAGCATCGCCTGCCTGACCGTCTACGACATGGTCAAGGCGGCCGACCGCGGCATGCGGATCGAGGGCATCCGGCTGACCCACAAATCCGGCGGCAAGTCAGGTGTGTTCCAGGCCGACGCCTCCCCAGGGGGACCGGTCTGATGGCGCTGACGCCGGTCCCGGTCGCGCTGCGCGCGCTGCTCGACAGCGTGCCCGGCCGCACGCCCATCGAGACCCTGCCGCTGGCGCAGTGCGCCTGGCGCGTGCTCGGGGCCGATCTCGCGGCGCTCAGGACACAGCCGCCCTTCGCCAATTCGGCCATGGACGGCTATGCGGTGCGGGGCGACGACCTCGTGCCGGGCGCCGAACTGCGCGTTCTCGGCGAATCCGCGGCCGGGCGCTCCTTCGACGGCAGCGTGGCCGCCGGCGAGGCGGTCCGGATCTTCACGGGTGCGCCGATCCCCGAGGGCGCCGACACCATCCTGATCCAGGAGAACGCCGACGGTGTCGGCTCGGCCGCGATCACCGTTCGCGAGGGCGCGCCCAAGGGCAAATTCATTCGCAAGGCCGGGCTCGACTTCAGCGAGGGCGACCAGCTGCTCGCGGCCGGCACCCGGCTCGACAGCGCCGCGCTCGGGCTCGCCGCCGCCGCTGGCCACCCCGCGCTTGCGGTGCGCCGCAAGCCGCTGGTGGCGATCCTCGCCACCGGCGACGAGCTCGTGCTGCCGGGCGAGCCGGTCGGGCCCGACCAGATCGTCGCCTCCAACTCGTTTGCGCTGGCCGCGCTGGTCGAGCAGGCGGGCGGGAGCGTGCTCGATCTCGGCATCGCCCGCGACGACCATGCCGATCTCGCCGCCAGGATCGGGCAGGCGCGGGACGCCGGCGCGGATGTGCTGGTGACGCTGGGCGGCGCCTCCGTCGGTGCCCATGATCTCGTCCAGGAGGCGCTGAAGCGCGCCGGCATGGATCTCGGCTTCTGGAAGATCGCGATGCGGCCGGGCAAGCCGATGATGACCGGCCGGCTCGGCCCGATGGTCGCGATCGGCCTGCCGGGCAACCCCGTCTCCTCGATCGTCTGCGGGCATCTCTTCGTGGTGCCGGTGATCGAGGCCCTGCTCGGCATGCCCTCGCCCGAGCGCGACCGCAGCGAGCCCGGCTTGCTCGGGCGCGACATGCCGGCCAATGACGAGCGCGAGGATTATTTGCGCTCCAGCCTCGTCCTGACCGAGGCCGGCTGGGAGGCGACGCCGTTCGAGAGGCAGGATTCCTCGATGCTCGGCCTGCTCGCGAGGGCGCAGGCGCTGGCGATCCGCCCGGTTTTCGCGCCGGCGGCCCGCAAGGGCGATCCCTGCCGCTTCATTCGTCTGCGATAGGTCGCGGGCTGGCGCATCGGCTTGCGGAACACAACGCGAACGGGTATGGTGTTCGTGATTTGTTTCGAATCTGCGATGATCGGCAGATTTCAGAGCGCCGGCGGGGATCATGCTGACACGCAAACAGTTCGAACTGCTTCGCTTCATCCATGAGCGCCTGCGCGAGAGCGGCGTCCCTCCCTCCTTCGACGAAATGAAGGACGCGCTCGACCTCAAGTCGAAATCCGGCATCCACCGCCTGATCATGGCCCTCGAGGAACGCGGCTTCATCCGCCGCCTGCCGAACCGGGCACGGGCGCTCGAAGTGATCAAGCTGCCGGATGGCGCGGGTGGTGGCCTCCAGGGCGGCGCGCGCCGCTTCAATCCCTCCATCGTCCAGGGCGGGCTCGGCAAGGAGACGCCGCCGGCCAAGGACGGGCTGCCCGGCCGGGCGCGCCCGGTGGAGGCGATGCCGGAAGACGCCCGCAACACGATCGCGATCCCTGTCATGGGCCGCATCGCGGCGGGCACGCCGATCTCGGCGATCCAGAGCCGCAGCCACAGCGTCGCCCTCCCCGCCGACATGCTCGGCTCCGGTGAGCATTTCGCGCTGGAGGTCCGCGGCGACTCGATGGTCGAGGCCGGCATTCTCGACGGCGACACGGTGGTGATCCGGCGCCAGGACACCGCCAATACCGGCGACATCATCGTCGCCCTGATCGACGACGAGGAGGCGACGCTGAAGCGGCTGCGCAAGCGGGGCTCCTCGATCGCGCTGGAGGCAGCCAATCCGGCTTACGAGACGCGGGTGCTGGGACCGGACCGGGTCAAGATCCAGGGTCGGCTTGTCAATCTGATGCGGCGCTACTGACGGGCCGGCGCTAGGGCAGGCGCTCGGTATCGGGCGCCTCCTCGGCCGGTGGCGGCCCAGCCGGGCCCGCAGTTGTCGGCGCGGGCTGGGGACGCCGGCGGCTCCAGGGCCGGTCGCCCGCATCCTGCGCCGCGTGGTTTTGCCAGCCGGAGCGAGTCCGAACCAGGGCTGTCGCGCCATCGCGCTGCAACGTCATCCGGTCGATCAGCCGCGCGCGGCAGGCCGCCGTCCAGGGAATCGGCGTCACCACCACATCGGCGCGGCGGCAATCCTCGATGATGGCGAGCCGGTCCTGCGCATAGGCGATGCTGTGGCCCTCTCTCGTCATCAGCACGCAGCCGCGCGGATCGCAGGCCGCGCCCTTGCGCAGCGACGGGTCGTCGGGCTGGCGGCCGTCGCCATCCGCCGTCAGCCATTGCTGCAGGACGAAGCGGCTCGGCTTGCCGGCGATCACGAGCAGGCCGTCCTTGCCGCGCACCGCGAGGCCCGAGCCGTCGCGCTCGATCAGGATCGCCGGCTTCTCCGGTTTGGCCGCGACGGCCACGCCGCCGACCAGCGGCAGGATCGCCAGCAGACGCAGCTTCGTCGTCCACAGCGTCGCCCAGAGCAGCGCGGCCGAAAAGCAGCCGAGCGCGGCCGGGCCGAAGGCGGCGAGCACCAGGGTCGAGTGATCGATGGTCGCGACCCAATGCGCCAGTTTGAGCACCACCTCCGAGGCCAGGCCCATGAGCCACCAGGCCGGCGCGTCCAGCCCGAAGGGATAGGCGAGCACCCCGAAGACGGCGGCCGGCATGACGAAGAGGGAGACGAAGGGCAGAGCCAGCGCGTTGCCGAGCAGGCCGAAAGGGTTGAAGGTCTGGAAATGATAGGCGCCGAAGGGCGCCGTCGCCGCCGTCGCCAGCAGGGTCGTGACGACGATGCCGGATGCGGCGACCCAGAGCGGGCGCAGCGGCCAGGGCAGTGCGGGCGGCGGCTGCAACCGGCCGCGCTCCTCCCAGCGCTCGGCAAAGGCGATCAGCGCCGCCACGGCACCGAAGGACATCTGGAAGCTCGGCCCCAGCAGCGCCTCGGGCTCGCGCAGCAGCACGATCATCGCCGCCAGCGCGAGGTTGCGCATGCTCAGCGCCGGGCGGTCGACGAGGATTGCGCCCAGCATCACCAGCGTCATGATCAGCGAGCGTACGGTGGCGACCTCCGCTCCCGAGAAGACGCAATAGGCGACCGAGCCCGCCATCGCCGCGAGCGCGGCGAGCTTCTTGACCGGCAGGCGCAGCGCCACCGTCTGTGACAGGGCGAGCAGCGCCCGCACCAGCCAGAAGATCGTCCCGGCGGCCAGCACCATGTGCAGGCCCGAGATCGAGACGATGTGGTAGATCCCGGCCGCCCGCAGATCGGCATTGGTGGTTTCGGTGATCAGCCCGCGCTTGCCGGTGACCAGCGCCGCCGCCATCGCCCCTGCCTGCCCGCCGGCGACCGAGGCAATGCGCTGGGTCAGGGCGTTGCGGGCGCCGTCGATCGCCGCCGCCAGGCGCAGATCCCAGTCGGGCGGATGCGGCGGCGGGCTGAGCGCGATCTTGCCCGAGATGCTGCCGACGGCGCCGATGCCGCGGAAGAAGGCGTCGCGCCCGAAATCATAGCCGCCCGGCCGGGCCGGCCCCGGCGGCGGCAGCAGCCGCGCCACGGCCGCGACATGGTCTCCGGGCGCCACGGTCCCGGAGCGGATGTTGACGCGCACACGCTTCGGCCAGAACGGCCGGTCGAGCCCGGCGATCCCCGTCACGCGGATGACGAGCCGAGCGCCGGCATCGCGCGCCTCCACCGATTCCACGAAGCCTGAGACCTGGCCGACGCGCGGCCGCTCCAGCATCGGGGCGGCGATCGTCGCCGTGCGCCAGGCCGCCGCAGCGAAGCCGGCAAACAGGGCGGCGACAGCGAGGCACACCCAGGCCGGCCGCGGGCGCCCCCGCAGCAGGATCGCGCCAGCCGCGGAAAGCGCGAGCCCCGTCAGCGGCGCCCAGAGCGCCGGTTCGGCATCGGCGGCGAAATAGAGCAGGATGCCGATGCCCATCGCGACCGGCAGCCAGAGGAAGAGCCGGCGCCGCTCGGCCTCGCGCGACAAGGCGGCGAGCACTGCGTCGCGCCATTCGCCCAGCGCCAGTCCGAACCTGATACCGCCGAAGCGACCGTCCGGCCGGTGCCATACGAGGGCGGCCGCCAGCGCCCCGCGCCGCGGCACCCGCTCCCCCTGCCCTGGCGGCTTCGCCGTCATGGCCTGCCCCCGTCCTGCGCCGGCGCGCCGGGCTTCGAACTGGCCCTTAACGGCGGCGGCTCAGGCATGTTACAGGGGCCGCGCCGGATGTCATGTCCGCTTCGGTACGCGCTGCGACAGGGCGTGCCGCTCGATCTTTTCCCGCCCCTTTCAGGGTCCTTCTCCCAAGGTCCCGCCGGAGCCCTGCCATCCATGAGCGACGCCGTCGTCACGCGCTTTGCGCCCTCGCCCACCGGCTTCCTGCATATCGGCGGCGGGCGTACGGCGCTGTTCAACTGGCTCTATGCGCGCCGCCATGGCGGCAAGATGCTGCTGCGCATCGAGGACACCGACCGCGAACGCTCGACCGAAGCTGCGATCGGCGCCATCCTCGACGGGCTGAAATGGCTCGGCCTCGATTGGGACGGCGAGACCGTCTACCAGTTCGCCCGCGCCGAGCGGCACCGCGAGGTGGCGCATCAGATGCTGGCCAGTGGCCATGCCTATCGCTGCTACGCCACGCCGGCCGAACTGGACGAGATGCGCGAACAGGCCAAGGCTGCCGGCAAGCCGATGCGTTATGACGGGCGCTGGCGCGACCGCGATCCCGCGACGGCTCCCGAAGGCGTCAAGCCGGTGATCCGGCTGCGCGCACCGCAGACCGGCGAGACCGTGGTGGAGGACGAGGTCCAGGGCCGCGTCGTCTGGCAGAACGAGAATCTCGACGACCTCGTGCTGCTGCGCTCGGACGGCAACCCGACCTATATGCTCGCCGTGGTGGTCGACGACCACGACATGGGCGTGACCCATGTCATCCGCGGCGACGACCACCTGACCAATGCCGCGCGCCAGACCCAGATCTACCAGGCGCTGGGCTGGAAGGTCCCGAGCATGTCGCATATCCCGCTGATCCATGGCCCGGACGGCGCCAAGCTCTCGAAGCGCCACGGCGCGCTCGGTGTCGATGCCTATCGCGAGATGGGGTACCTGCCGGTGGCGCTGCGCAATTATCTGCTGCGCCTCGGCTGGAGCCATGGCGACCAGGAGATCTTCTCGACGCAGGAGATGATCGAGCTGTTCGACCTCGGCTCGATCGGCCGCTCGGCCGCGCGCTTCGACTTCGCCAAGCTCGAGAGCCTGAACGGGCTCTATATGCGCCAGTCCTCCGATCACGACCTGCTCGACGCGCTGAAGGTGATCCTGCCTGAGATCGGGCCGGCGCGCGGCCTCGGCCCGACCCTGTCGCCCGAGCTGGAGCAGCGCTTCCTTGCCGCGATGCCGGGGCTGAAGGAGCGCGCCAAGACGCTCGTCGAGCTGCTCGACAGCGCCTACTATCTTTATGCGGCCCGGCCGCTTCAGCTCGACGCCAAGGCAGCGGCCCTGCTGGACGAGGCCGGTCGCCAGCGTCTGCCCGGGCTCGCCCAGGCGCTCGCCGCCATCAACGACTGGTCGCTCGAGGCGCTGGAAGCCGCCGTGCGCGGCTATGCCGAGGCGCATGGGCTCAAGCTCGGCCAGGCGGCGCAGCCCCTGCGCGCTGCACTGACGGGCCGCGCCATGTCGCCTGGCCTGTTCGATGTGATGGCGGTTCTGGGGCGCGAGGAAACCCTTGCTCGCCTGGCCGATCAGAGCTGAGCAAGACGCGGTGCGGACCGTCTTTCGGCTCGGTTGAACCGGGTCTGCAAATGGTCTAGTGACGCCGGACACGGCCGCTGCGGCGAGAGCCGGAGCGGGCATAAATATTGCTTGAAAATCAGTCGGATGAACCGCTCTGCCCACCTGCCCGCGCCCGCGCCGACACGACAGCGTCATGTCGGTCCGCTTTGACGACGGACAGGTTTCATGGACGACCGTGAACGGACAGAGCGCGACCCCGCCTGAAAAGCAGCGAGCCTGAAAGGATCGGTATCGATGAGCGGAACCACCAGCCAGCTTCAGGTCGACGGCAAGACCGTCGATATGGCGATCAAGACGGGTTCGATCGGCCCGTCCGTCATCGACATCGGCAAGCTCTACGCCCAGACGGGCATGTTCACCTACGACCCTGGCTTCACCTCGACGGCGAGCTGCGAGTCGCAGATCACCTATATCGATGGCGACGAGGGCGTTCTGCTCTATCGCGGCTACCCGATCGAGCAGCTCGCCGAGCATGGCGACTTCCTCGAGACCTGCTATCTGCTGCTGGAAGGCGAACTGCCGACCGCCGCGCAGAAGGCTGATTTCGATTATCGCGTGACGCGCCACACCATGGTGCACGAGCAGATGGCCCGCTTCTTCCAGGGCTTCCGCCGCGACGCGCATCCGATGGCGGTCATGGTCGGCTCGATCGGCGCGATGTCGGCCTTCTATCACGACTCGACCGACATCTCGGACCCGCATCAGCGCATGGTCGCCTCGATGCGGATGATCGCGAAGATCCCGACGCTGGCGGCCATGGCCTACAAGTACACCGTCGGCCAGCCCTTCGTGTATCCGCTGAACTCGCTCGACTATACCTCGAACTTTCTGCGCATGTGCTTTGCCGTGCCCGCGGAGGAGTACAAGGTCAATCCGGTGCTGTCGCGCGCGCTCGACCGCATCTTCATCCTCCACGCCGACCACGAGCAGAACGCCTCGACCTCGACGGTCCGGCTCGCCGGCTCTTCGGGCGCCAATCCCTTCGCCTGCATCGCGGCCGGCACGGCATGCCTCTGGGGCCCCGCCCATGGCGGCGCCAATGAGGCGGCGCTGAAGATGCTGGAGGAGATCGGCTCGGTCGAGAACATCCCGAAATACATTGCCAAGGCGAAGGACAAGAACGACCCCTTCCGCCTGATGGGCTTCGGCCACCGGGTCTACAAGAACTACGACCCGCGCGCGAAGATCATGCAGAAGACCACGCATGAGGTCCTCAACGAGCTCGGCATCAAGGACGATCCGCTGCTCGACGTCGCGATCGAGCTCGAGCGGATCGCGCTGTCGGACAGCTACTTCATCGAGAAGAAGCTCTACCCGAATATCGACTTCTATTCGGGCATCACGCTGAAGGCGATGGGCTTCCCGACCTCGATGTTCACGGCGCTGTTTGCCCTCGCCCGCACGGTCGGCTGGATCGCGCAGTGGAAGGAGATGATCGAGGATCCGTCCCAGCGCATCGGCCGTCCGCGCCAGCTCTATACCGGCTCGCCGCAGCGCGAATACACGCCGATCGGCCGACGCTGAGCCGCAACCCGTCGACGACAATTTCCGAAGGGGCGCCACGGCTTGCCGTCGCGCCCCTTCATTGTTTCAGATGATTGATCGCACGGCTGCAGGTGACGAAGCGCAGCCTCGCGCTAAAGTTCTCCAAACCCTCGGAGAACCGTCTCTTGTCCCATCCGCATGATCTCTCCCGGCGCGGCTTCCTCGCCGGCGCCTCGGCCCTGACCTTCGTCGGCGGCCAGGCGCAGGCCCAAGCCGCTTTCCCCGCTCGCCCGATCAACCTGATCGTTCCCTTCGCCGCCGGCGGCTCGACCGACATCGTCGCGCGCCTCGTCGGCCAGAAGATGGGCGAGCTGCTCGGCCAGTCTGTCGTGATCGAGAATCGCGCCGGCGCCGGCGGCAATGTCGGCTCGACCGCGGTCGCCCGCGCGACGCCGGATGGCTACACCATTCTCATGGGGACGATCTCGACCCATGCGCTCAACCCGGCGATCCTGAAGACCGTCACCTTCGACCCGGTCAAGGACTTCACCCCGATCTCGCTGCTCGCTGTGGTGCCGAACGTCATGGTTGTGCATCCGAGCTTCCCGGCGAAGACCGTCCAGGAGGTCATCGCGGTGCTGAAGGCCGATCCGGGCAAGTACTCCTATGCCTCCTCCGGCGTCGGCACGCCGCTGCATCTCTCGGGCGAGCTGTTCAAGTCGATCGGCGGCGTCCAGATGAACCACGTCCCCTATCGCGGTGCCGGCCCTGCCCTGAACGACGTCGTCGCGGGCGCGGTTCCGATCATGTTCGACAACCTGCCCTCCTCCGCCCAGTTCATCCGCAACGGCCAGCTGCGGGCGATCGGCGTGACCACCAAGGACCGCGTCGCCTCCTTCCCGGATCTGCCGACCATCGCCGAGGGCGGTCTCGCCGGCTACGAGACCTATACCTGGAACGCGTTGTTCGGACCGGCGAAGATGCCGGCCGACATCGTGGCGAAGCTCAACAAGGCGGCCAATGACGCGCTGAAGGACGCCACGGTCAAGCAGCGGCTCAACGATGTCAGCGCCGAGATCGTCGGCTCGACGCCGGAGGCGCTGGGCGAGCACGTCAAGGTCGAGGTGGCCAAGTGGTTCCCGATCGCCAAGGCGTCGGGCGCCGCGCTCGAGTGAGGCTCAACCGCCGCGCGGGCCGCCCGGCCCGCGGCTTGCCACCAGCGCCAGCGCGGCCTCGACCGCGTTGGCAGCCGGACTTTCCCCGGCCGAGCGCATGATCGCCTCGACCTCGGCGAAGCCGGCGAGTTGCCGGTGCCGGTCTTCACCCTCCGCCAGGGCGGCTTCGAGCCGGTCCGCCAGCGTCTGCGCCGTCGCATCCTCCTGGATGAACTCGGGCACGACGCTGCGCCCGAGGATCAGATTGGGCAGGATCACGCTGGGCAATTTGATCAGACGCCGCGCGATCGCGGCCTCCCAACCTGCGCCGCGATAGGCGGCCACGGTCGGTACCTGCGCCAGTGCCAGTTCCAGGGTCACGGTGCCGGAAGCCGCCAGCGCCGCGCGCGCGCTGCGGAACGCCGTGAGCTTTGCCGCCTCGCCGGTGACGATCTCGGGCCGATGGGCCCAGCCCGACGCCGCCTGTGCGATCTCGTCATGCAGATGCGAGACAGCCGGCAGGACGAAGCGCGCCCCCGGCCGCATGGCGGCGACTCTGGCGACCGCCTCGCCGAAGACCGGCATCAGATGCCGGACCTCGGAGCGGCGGCTGCCGGGCAAAACCAGCACGACCGGCGATGCGGCGTCAGCCCGCCTCGCGCTCTCTGCCGCATCAGGCCGCAGCTCGTCCAGCCGCTCGATCAGCGGGTGGCCGACATAGATTGTCGGCGGGCCCTGCAGCCGCTCCAGCGCCGCCGGCTCGAAGGGCAGCAGGGCCAGGATGCGGTCGACATGCGGCTTCATGCGCCGCGCCCGGCCGGAGCGCCAGGCCCAGACGCTGGGGCAGACCCAATGGGCGATGGCGATGTCCGGCGCGCGGGCGCGCACCTTCTTGGCCACGCGCAGGCCGAAATCGGGGGCGTCAATCGTCAGCAGGAGATCCGGTGCGAAGCGGGTGATGCCGCGAGCGGCATCCTCCATGCGGCGCAGCAGCAGGGGCAGGCGCGCAACGACCGGTCCGAAGCCCATCACGGCGATGTCGGCCTGCGGGAAGAGCGGCGTCAGCCCGGCCGCGATGAGGGCTTCGCCGCCGACGCCGGTCACGATCACCTCCCGCGGCGCCAGACGGCGACGCAGGGTCTCGAGGAACCGCAGAGCCAGCGCATCGCCCGAAGCCTCGCCCGCCACGATGGCGAGGCGGAAGGGGGTCGTCATGGCACGCCCTCGACGAAAAGCCCCGCCTGGTCGGCCAGCTTGCCCAGAGCCGCACCATCGCCGATCAGAACACGCCCGGCGCGCAGGCCGATGCCCGAGAGCCCGGCTTCCGAGACGAGGCGCAGCGTCTGCGGGCCGATCGCCGGCATATCGACGCGCAGATCCTGCCCGTCCTTGGGCGCCTTCACCAGCACGCCGTCGCCCTTGGCGATGCGCAGCCGGCCCGAGGCGACCATCTCCGCGACGCGGCGGATCATGGCATCCGTGCCCTCGGCCGCTTCGATGGCAATGACGCGGTGGTCGGCGAGGATCGCCGCCTGGCCGACATCGAAGGGTGAAAGCGCGGCCAAAAGCTCGAAGCCGCGCGCGATCAGCGCCTTCTGGTCCGGCGACGCCGCTCGGCGGCCAAGCGCGCCGGCCGGCGCGGTCATGGCCGGGGCGATGTCGGCCGGGCCTTGGACGGTAAAGCCCTGTCCTTCGAAGAAGCTCACGACGCCGCGCAACAGATGATCGTCGCCGCCCCGAAACGCCTTCGCGAAATGCGGCAGGTATTTCAGCGTGGAGGCTTCGGGACGCAGCGCGGCGAAACTTGGCCGCGGCAGGCTCCCGATCAGGACGAGCTCGGCCACTTCGCGGCGCCGGAGCTCATCGAGAAGGCGACCGAGCTGCCCGAGCCGATAGATGTTGAGTTCGGCCGCTCCGAAGGCCGTCGGATCGGCCGCGCCGTCGAGAGCGGCCACATAGACCGGCCGCCCCTGCCCGGCCGCGATCGAGGCCAGACGCGGCGGAAAATCGCCCGCCCCGGCGATGATGGCGAGCGGGCCGCGCGTCGACGGCGTGACGGCCTGAGTCTCGCTCACCGATCGGGCGCGTTGACGTCGTGCGGCACGCAGATGGCGCGCTCGCCGCCGCTGCGGATGAAGTCGAGGATCTCGTGGATCAGCGGGTGGGCCGCAAATTCATTGGCAACGTCCTCGACCCGCTCCGACAGCGTGCCCTCGTCCGCGAAGAGCAGACGGTAGGCCCGGCGCAACTCGTGGATCTGCTCGCGGGTGAAGCCGCGGCGGCGCAAGCCGACCAAATTGAGCCCGGCGAGATGAGCCGGGTTATCGCGCACAAGCCCGAAGGGAATGACGTCGTGCATCACGCCCGCGCCGCCGCCGATGAAGGCATGGTCGCCGACCCGGATGAACTGGTGCAGGCCGGTGCCGCCGCCGACGATGACGAAGTTACCGACCTTCACATGGCCGGCGCACATGACGTTGTTCGAGAAGATGACGTTGTCGCCGATCGATGTGTCGTGCGCGACATGCGAATTCGCCAGGAAGAAGCAGCGGTCACCGACCGTCGTCTTCATGCCGCCGCCCTCGGTCCCGGGATTCATCGTCACGCCTTCGCGGATCAGGCAGTCGACGCCGATCGTCAGCGTCGATGGCTCGCCTTTGTACTTCACATCCTGCGGCGGGTGGCCGATCGAGGCGAAGGGATAGATCTTGGTGCGCGCACCGACCGTGGTGCGGCCGGCCACGGCGACATGACTGATCAGCTCGACGCCCTCTTCGAGGACGACATCGGGACCGACGGAGCAGAACGGGCCGATGGTAACGCCGGCCGCGATCTTCGCGGCCGGGTCGACCACCGACATGGGATGGATCGTTGCACTCATGACCTGACACTCACGGCCGCGGCCGTCCTGCTCTCGCGGACCTTCATCAGACGACCATCGCCGAGAGATCGGCCTCGGCCACGAGCGCACCATCGACGCGCGCCTCGCCGCGGTAGAAATAGATGTTGCGCTTGCGGGCGACCTTGGTGAGGTGGAAGCGCAGCGTGTCGCCAGGCCCGACCGGCTTGCGGAACTTGGCCTTGTCGATGGTGGTGAAAAGCACGCTGCGGACGGCGGTGTCCTCGCTGCCGCGGGCGTTGACGACGAGGACGCCCGCCGTCTGGGCCATGGCCTCGATCATCAGCACACCGGGAAATACCGGCCGCTCCGGGAAATGCCCGGTGAACTGCGGCTCGTTGATCGTCACGTTCTTGATGCCGACGCCCGATTCGTCGCCGTTGATCTCCACGACGCGGTCGACCAGCAGGAAGGGGTAGCGATGCGGAATGCAGGCCATGATCCTCTGGATGTCGGCCACACCCAGCGTCGTCGTCGCCTCGGTCATCGTTTCGTCTCTCCCGCGCGGAGCCTGCTCCGCATCACCGGTTGCTTCTAGCCGCCAGAGACGGCGAGGCCAACTGCCGGGCCATGCCGTCTCGCCGGCTCAGCCCTGGGACTTGCCCTTGCCGCGGTTGGCCAGCAGGGATTTCAGCATCGCGCTCTCGCGAGCCCAGTTCAGCGCCGGCTGAGCCGGGTAGCCGCCATATTTCGCGCCCCGCGGCACGTCGCCGGCGACGCCACTCTGGGCTGCGACCTGGGCGCCCATGCCGATCGTCAGGTGCCCTGCGAGGCCGACCTGGCCGCCGAGCACGACGAAATCCTCAAGCGTCGACGAGCCGGCGATGCCGACCTGGGAGACGATGACGCAGTGGCGCCCGACGACGACGTTGTGGCCGATCTGGACGAGGTTATCGATCTTGGTGCCCTCGCCGATGACCGTGTCACGGCTGGCGCCGCGGTCGATGCAGCTGTTGGCGCCGATCTCGACATCGTCCTGAATGATGACGCGACCGATCTGCGGCACCTTCATGTGGCCCCTCGGGCTCATGGCGAAGCCGAACCCATCCTGCCCGATGCGCACGCCCGGGTGGATGATGACGCGGTTTCCGATCAGCGCCGCCTGAAGGGTGCAGCCCGCCCCGATCGAGCAGTTGCGGCCGATGCGGACCTGCGGCCCGACCACCGCATGCGAGGACACGACCGTGCCGGCGCCGATCTCCGCGCCGGGCCCGATGACCGCGCCGGGATCGACCGTGACGCCGGCCTCAAGGACCGCCGTGGCGTGAACGAAGGCGCCGGGCGCGACGCCCTGCGAACCGAACACCGAGCCGGGCTTGAGCGCGGCCGGAAAGAAGCGCGCCAGGACCTTCGCAAAGGCATGGTAGGGCGCCGGCGAAATCAGCGCCGTGGTGCCGGCCGGAACCCGCTCCGCGAAGCGCGGCGACACCAGGCAGAGCCCGGCGGCGGTGGACGCCAGCGCCTCGGTGTATTTGGGATTGTCCATATAGGCGATGTCGGACGGGCCGGCATGTTCGAGCGCGGCGGCACCGGTCACGCGACGCGAAGCGTCGACGCCTTCGGGAAGGGTGAGCCCTGAAATGGAAGCGACCTCGCCGAAGTCGAGCGAGGTCGCGGCCGGAAAGAATTGGGGTTCTGACATCGTTGGGTCCGGAGCGGGGTGCGGTGGCACCCCGCCTCGTCAGAAGCGGGTGCCGCCCGAGAAGCGGAAGGCCTGGGTGCGGTCGCCGCCGTATTTCGCGGTGACAGCCTGGCCGTTGATGATCGCCGTGCCGAACTGGCCGTCATCCTTCGACAGCGCATAGGCATAGTCGAAGCGGATCGGGCCGAGCGGCGACTGCCAGAGGAGGCTGACGCCGACCGAGGAGCGGATGACGTTCTTGTCGCGCACGCAGGCCACGTTGTTCTGGTAGGCCGAGGTGGTCGCCACGTTGAACTGACGGGCCACGGAGCCCGCCGGACAGCCGGTGAAGGCCCCGTTGGTGATCACGCTCGAACCGCCGTCGTAGTTGAACAGCGTACCCGCATCCGCGAAGACCGCGCCGCGCAGGCCAAGATCGCGCGGCAGACCCCAGATCGGGAACTGCACTTCCAGCGTGCCACCGAAATAGGTGGTGCCGCCGAGCGCGTTGGCCGTCGGATCGTTCAGCACGTCGCGCGGGCCGATGCCGGAGGCGGCGAAGCCGCGCACCAGGGTCGGTCCGAGGAAGTAGTGATCGATCATGCGGAGATTGCCGCTGGTCGCCTGGACATGGCCGCCCTGGACGCGGACGAAGCCGACCACGTCATCGAAGATCTCGCGATAGTAACGCGCATCAGCGGAGATGCGCAGGAACTTCGAGTCGCCGCCAAGGCCGGCGATCTCGGGCTTGATCTCGGCGACGAAGCCGTTGCGCGGGTTCTGGATGCTGTCGAGCGAGTTGTAGTTGAAGCCGAGGCCGACGAGCGAGGTCAGCGTCGTGCCCTGCGCTTCCTTCACCGCGATCGTCGCCTCGCCATTGGTGAGGCAGTTGATCGTGCTGCTGGCGCCGATCGCACCCGCCGTACCGGGCGTGATGCCCGCGATCGGGAAGGTACAATCGTTATAGGGCCGCGTGTTGGTGTTCGGGATCTCGATCTCGGTCGAGTAGATCGAGTAGCGCGGCGTGATCGAGAACTCTTCCGTGATCGGGAAGGTCAGGCGGACGGTGCCGCCGGTGACGCGGCTCTCGAAGCGGCCGGTGTTGTAGTTGTCGCTGAACTTCGAGAACAGATCGAAGCCGGCTGCGATGCGGCGACCGAGGAAATAGGGCTCGGTGAAGGAGAAATCGACGCCCTGGGTGCGCTGGCCGAGCGTGCCCGCGATGCGGACGAACTGGCCGCGGCCGAGGAAGTTCGACTCTGACAGCGCGACTTCGCCGATAATGCCGTCCGACGTCGAGTAGCCGCCCGAGATCGAGAACGAGCCGGTGGCCTTGTCCTCGACATCGATGTTCACGACCACACGATCGGGCGCGGAGCCGGGCTCGTTGGTGATGCGCACCTTGTTGAAGAAGCCGAGATTGTTCAGGCGACGCTCGGCGCGGTCGACCATGACCTTGTTGTAGGCATCGCCCTCGCCGAGATCGAGTTCGCGGCGCACGACGTAATCGCGCGTGCGAGTGTTTCCGCGCACATTGATGCGCTCGACATAGACCCGCGGGCCCTCGTCGACGACATAGGTGATGCCGATGAGCCGGCCGTTCGCATCGCGGTCGCCACGCGGGCGGACCTGGGCGAAGGGATGGCCGCGACGGGACACCTCGGTGGTGAGGTTGACCAGCGACTTCTCGACCGCCTCGGCATTGTAGGTGTCGCCGACCGAGGTGACGACATAGCCCTGCAGCGCGCCGGGATCGATATCACGCAGGCTCGAATCGACCGCGACGTTACCGACCTTGTACTGGGCGCCCTCGGAAACGGTGACGTCGATCACCCAGCCGCCGGCCGTCTCGTCGAAGCGGGCGGTGTTGCTCAGGATCTGGAAGTCGGCATAGCCGTTCTTCAGATAGAAGCGGCGCACGAGTTCGAGGTCCGAGGCGATGCGCTCGGGATCGTAGACGTCCGAGGTCTTGATCCAGCTCAGGAAGTTCGACTCGGTCGTCGTCATCAGACCGCGCAGGCGGCCATCCGAATAGACCTGGTTGCCTTCGAAATTGATCGACTTGACGCCGGTCTTGCCGCTCTCGTTGATCGTGAAGACCACGTCCGACCGGCCGTTCGGCAGCGGCGCGATGCGCCCGCTGACCGAGGACAGGCCGTAGCCGGCGCGACGATAGACTTCGCGCAGACGGGCGACGTCGGCATCGATGAGCTGCTGGCTCATCGGACCGCCAGCCTTCGACTGCACCTGCTGGAGCAGCACTTCGCTCTTCAGGCGACGGTTGCCTTCGAAGGCGACGCGGTTGATCGAATCGCCCTCGCGAACCGAGATCACGGTCTGCGAGCCACGACGGCTCACCTGGACGCTGGTGAAGAGGCCGGTGGCCAGCAGGCTCTCCCGGATCGATTCCGGCGCGGTCTGACCGGCGGCATAGGAGCGGATGGTCTCCGCATCCACGCGCCGGTTGCCCTGGACAATCACGGCCTGCGCGAACACCACGCCACCGCTCACGGCCACCATGAAGGCCGAAAGTCCGACTGATCGAGAGAGCCGCGTTCTGATGGACCGGCTCTTTTGGGTCGACGTCATCGGGTCGCCTATTCCATTTCTCAGGTCACCACCCCGCTCGCGGGGGCACCCACCCGACAGGGAGGCGCATGGCGACATTGCAGTCCATTCGCTTCTACAAAGTTTCCTGCAGGGTGCAAACGGGCATTGTCGTTAACAAAATATTTTCGAAGCGCTCGTTGCTCGGAGGTCACGCGCTTTGCCGTGATTCTGCCGCAAAGCGAACGGGAAAACCACGCGCGAGCGGACCGGCAATCCCTTGGGGACGAACGCCCTCGCCCCGGATCGGCCGTGGCGACGGCTCGAGAACTCCGCAATTCGTTAAGGCCCGAGCAAGACTCCGCCCCTGCCCAACAGCCCTCGCCCGATGGCTGGGAACGACCCGGGACGCCTGCCTTCAGAGCAACGAGCGGACATGCAGCAGATCGTTCCAGGTGACGAATAGCATGAGCATCAGCACGAGGCCGAGACCCAGCCTGAACCCGATCTCCTGGGCACGGTCGCTGAGCGGCCGGCCGCGGACCGCCTCGATCGCGTAGAAGACGAGATGGCCGCCGTCGAGCATGGGGATCGGGAACAGGTTCATCAGCCCGATCGAGACCGACAGGATGGCGGCGAGGTTGATCAGCCCCATCAGGCCGGAGTTATGGGCGACGACACCCGAGACCTGCGCGATCCGAATCGGGCCGGAGAGCTGGTCGACCGATTCCCGTCCGCTCACCAGCTTGGAAAGATAATCGTAGGTTCGCTCGACCACATACCAGGTCTCGCTGATGCCGACCTGCGCCGATTCGAGCAGACCGTAGTGCTGCGTGGTCCAGTCACTCGGCTGGCGCGAGGCCTGGATGCCGACCACACCCAGGCGCTGCTTGCCGAGCGGCGTGTTCTGTTCGACGAGCGCCGGCGTGACCGGCACGGTCAGCAGGCTGCCGGCGCGGTCGACGACGATCGAGAGGGTCTCGTCGGGCCGGGCCGAGATGACGCGCTGCATCTCGGCGAAGCTCTTGACCGGACGCCCTTCGATCGAGATGACGAGGTCTCCCGATTGCAGCCCGGCGCGCTCGGCCGCGCTGCCGGCGACGACGCGGTCGACGCGCGGGGCCAGGACGGGCTTGCCGAAGGCGTAGACGGTGGCGCCGAAGATCAGGATCGCGAGCAGGAAATTGGCGATCGGCCCGGCGGCGACGATCGCGGCCCGTTCGCCGATCGATTGGGCGGGGAAGGAGCGCGCGCGCTCCTCCGGCGTCATCGCGCGCAATTCGGCGGAATCGGTCCCGGCGGAGGCCGCGTCGGCGTCGCCGGAAAACTTCACATAGCCGCCGAGCGGGATCAGCGCGAAACGCCACCGCGTGCCGCGCCGGTCGTTGAAGCCGAAGAGCTCGCGCCCGAAGCCGATGGAGAACACCTTGACGTCGACGCCGCACCAGCGCGCGACGAGGAAATGGCCGAGCTCATGGACGAAGACGACAATGGTGAGCACGAACAGGAACGGCACGACATAGCTCAGCAGCGAGCCGCCGCCGTTCCAGAGGGTCGTCACGAAGTCCATCTCAAGCTCCTGCTGCTCGCCCCTAGGTGACAGCGAAGGGCGGCCGCGACAAGAGCGCCCGCGCGCGGTTTCTCGCCTCATGGTCAATGGCGAGAGCCTCCGCCACATCGGCCGGCGCCGCGCGTGCTGCTTCGGATTCGGCGCAGACCGCCTCGACCAGCGCGGCGATGCCGGGAAACCCGATGCGCCGCTCCAGATAGGCGGCGACGGCGATCTCATTGGCGGCGTTCAGCACGGCCGGCATCGCCCCGCCCGCGGCCAGTGCGGCGATGGCGTGGCCCAGCGCCGGAAAGCGCGCGAGATCTGGCCGCTCGAAGGTCAGCGGCGCCGAGAGCGCGAGGTCGAGGAAGCGGGCGGGCGGAGCGTCGAGCCGGCCGTCGATGCCCAGGCAGTGGGCGGCGGCGACGCGCATGTCCGGCAGCGCCATGCCGGCGCTGACCGAGCCGTCGCGGAAGGTGACGAGGCCGTGGACGAGCTGCTGCGGGTGGACCAGCACCTCGAGCTGGTCCGGCCTCAGGCCGAAGAGGAAGCAGGCCTCGATCAGTTCCAGCCCCTTGTTCATCATGCTGGCGGAGTCGATCGTGATCTTCGCGCCCATGGCGTAGTTGGGATGGGCCAGCGCCTCTTCCGGTCGGGCGGCGGCGATCCGCTCGGCGCTCCAGGTCCGGAACGGGCCGCCGGAGGCGGTCAGCGTCATGCTGCGGATCGCCGAGATCGGCTCGGCCCCCAGCACCTGGTGCAGGGCGTTGTGTTCCGAATCGAGCGGGAGGATGCGCGCACCGACAGCGGCAGCCCGCGCCATCACGGCGGCCCCGGCACAGACGAGGCTCTCCTTGTTGGCCAGCGCGACGACGCGGCCTGGCGTCAGCGCCGCGAAGGTCGCCTGCAGCCCCGCCGCCCCCGAGATCGCGCTGACGACGATGTCGGCGTCGCGCGCGACGGCGTCCAGCACGGCCGGAAGGCCAGCACCCGAAGCAATGCCGGTTCCGGCCAGCGCTTCGGCGAGCGCCGGCCCGGCGGCTGCATCGGCGAGAGCCGCGAAAGAGGCGCCGGTCTCGATCGCGACCCGCGCCAGCGCCTCGACATCGCGGCCGGCCACCACGGCCCCGATCCGCAGCCGCTCCGGATTCTCCGCCACGACGGCGCGCGTCGACTTGCCGATGGATCCGGTCGCTCCGAGAAGCGTAACGGTGCGAAGCATGCGCGGTTCCGCGTCAGAGATGAGCGAGGAAGAGGACGAAGCCGGCGAAGACCAATACCGCCCAGTACCCGTCGAGACGGTCGAGGAAACCGCCATGGCCGGGAATGAGCCGGCTCGAATCCTTGGCGCCGAAGCGGCGCTTGAGCGCGGATTCGAAGAGATCGCCCATCTGGCTGAAGACGGAGGCCGCGAGCGAACCGGCGATGACCGGCCAAAGCCCGACGAGCTGCTGGGCTGCGGGCGTCAGCGCCCAGACGACATAGCCACAGAGCGTCCCGGCGACGGCCCCGCCGATCGCGCCCGACCAGGTCTTGCCGGGGCTGACGCTGGGCATCAGCTTGGGACCGCCGAGGCGCCGACCGGTGAAATAGGCTGCGATGTCCGTGAACCAGACGACGGCGAAGCTCCAGATGACGAGAGACAGGCCGATGCCGGGCTGAGCCCGTAGCGCCGGGGCAATCAGGGAAAAGGCCAGCGCATAGGCGACGCCGCAAAGCTCCAGCGGCAGCCGCCCACGCATCCGCGGCGTGAGTACCGCGCCGGCCAGAGCGGCGAGTGCCGCGACGCCGGCCAGTGCCGGCTGACTGACCGGCGCGAAGCCGAGCAGCAGACCGGCGATCACGACCCCGACCGCGGCTGCGATCGCATGGTCGCGGGTGGCGGCGATCGAGAGCCATTCGAAGGCGACGAGGCCGGCAACCAGCGTCCAGACCACCCGGAAGGGCCAGCCGCCCCAGGCTGTGACGAGCAGCACCACCGCCGCCAGCACCAGCGCGGAGATGACCCTGAGCCGCAGCTCGCCCTGGCCGGTTCGAGGCTGCCCGGCGGCAGGCCCTGTCATGCCGCGCCCACCGAGCGATCGACCGGCTCGGCCAGACCGCCGAAGCGGCGCTCGCGGCGGCCATACTCCGCCAGCGCTTCCTCAAAGGCGGCGCGGTCGAAATCGGGCCAGAGGACCGGCGTGAAGACGAATTCGGCATAGGCCGCCTGCCAGAGCAGGAAGTTAGAGATCCGCGTCTCGCCGGAGGTGCGGATGACGAGTTCGGGATCGGGGAGATCGGCGGTATCCAGCCGCGCCGCGAGCGCCGTCTCGTCGATGGCGGCGGGATCGAGGCGCCCCGCGGCCACCTCTGTCGCCAGGCTACGGGCGGCGCGGACCAGTTCGTCGCGGGAGCCGTAATTAAAGGCGACGACCAGCGTCATGCGGTCGTTGTCACGGGTCAGGGTTTCGGCATGCTCGACGAGCCGGCGCAGATCCGGCGCGAGGTCGTCGCGGCCGCCGATGATGCGGACCCGCACGCCCGCCGCATGGAGTTCGCCGAGATCCTTCTCGACGAAGCGCCGCAGCAGGCCGAGGAGAAAGGAGACCTCCGTCGCGGGGCGGCGCCAGTTCTCGGTGGAGAAGCTGTAGAGCGTCAGGATCCGGACGCCGAGATCGCCGGCATTGCGCACGGCGGCGCGCAGTGCCTCGAGCCCACGCCGGTGGCCTTCCTGACGGGGCAAGCCGCGCATCTGCGCCCAGCGGCCATTGCCGTCCATGATGATGGCGACATGGGCTGGAGGGGTGGAGCGACCCGGGCGCTGGCCTGCTGACATTCTGGATATGCCTCGTTCGGCCTCGCGCCGGGTGAGATGGCGCCGCGGCGCCGGCAGCGTCAGACGCTGAGGATTTCCTTCTCCTTGGCCGCCAGGGCCTGATCGATCTCGGCGATGTGCTGGTCGGTCGCCTTCTGCACCAGGTCGGACTGGCGGGTCACGTCGTCCTTGGTGAAGGCGCCTTCCTTCTCGACCTTCTTGATGGTGTCGATGGCGTCGCGGCGGACATGGCGGACCGCGATCTTCGATTCCTCGGCGTATTTATGCGCGACCTTGACCATTTCCTTGCGGCGCTGCTCGTTCAGCTCCGGGATGCGGATGCGCAGGACCTGGCCTTCGGTCTGCGGGTTGAGGCCGAGATCGGATTCGCGGATCGCCTTCTCGACGGGGCCGACCATGCTGCGATCCCAGACCTGCACGCTGAGCAGCCGGGCCTCGGGAACGCTGACGGTGGCGAGCTGGGACAGCGGCTGGCGCGCGCCATAGGCCTCGACCTGGATCGGGTCGAGCATGTTGGCCGAGGCGCGGCCCGAGCGCAGCGAGGCGAGGTCGCCCTTGAAGGACTGCAGAGCGCCCTGCATGCGGCGCTTCACGTCGGCGAGATCGAACGTCGTCTGGGGCATCGTCTTCTGGACCTTGAACTGGTGCATCGCCGGGCAAGGGGCGGGCCGGCCGCCGGCGGCGATGCGGGATCGATTATGCGTGCCGGGCATTTCTGAAACCCGGCGCGACCATGGCGGCGAGGCCGTTCAGGGTCAAGAACATCGTGACGCGAAGCGGTTACGGCGTGACATAGGTCGCGCGGCCCTCGCCGCGCAGCACCGCGGCCAGCATGCCGGACTCCGCGATCGAGAACACGACGATGGTGAGGCCGGCATCCCGCGCCAAAGCGAAGGCGGCCGTATCCATCACCTTGAGGTCGCGGGCGATGGCATCGGCATGGGTCAGCGTGTCATAGCGGGTCGCGGCCGGGTCCTTCTTCGGATCGGCCGAATAGACGCCATCGACCTGCGTCGCCTTGAGCAGGTGGCTGCAACCGAGCTCTGCCGCGCGCAGGGCAGCCCCGGTGTCGGTGGTGAAGTAGGGGTTGCCCGTGCCGCCACCGAGCACCACGACCTTGCCGTTGGTGAGGTGGTCCAGCGCGCGCTTGCGGGCATAGCTCTCGCAGAGCGAGGGCATCGGCACCGCGGACATGGCACGGGCCGGCGCGCCGGCGCTCTCAATCGCATGTTCGAGCGCGAGCGCGTTCATCACCGTCCCCAGCATGCCGATTGAGTCGGCGCTGGTGCGGTCGAGGCCCTTGGTCAGGCCCTGGACGCCGCGGAAAAAGTTGCCGCCGCCGACGACGATGGCGATCTCCACGCCCTCACGTGACGCATGGGCGATGTCGGCGGCGAGCGCCGTGAGGGTCGCCCCGTCGAGGCCGGACCCGGCCTGCCCGGCCAGGGCTTCTCCGGAGAGCTTTACGAGAACGCGCTGGGGCCTCATCGGATCGTCTCCGTTCTTGTCGTTGCCGGCGGTGTCGTCGCGCCGGACGCGAGGTGCCGCTGCGCGGGAGGGCCCGCGATTCGCGGGCCGCACACCTTCCTACAGAAAAGGCCGCGCGATGCGCGGCCTTTTCATCATTCTTCGGAGCGGAGCGCTCAGCCCGTGGTGCCGCCGGCGGCAGCGACCTCGGCCGCGAAGTCCTGCTCTTCCTTCTCGATGCCCTCACCCAAAGCATAGCGGGCGAAGCCCGTCAGCTTCACCGGCGCGCCGACCTTGCCCTCGATCTCCTTGAGCACCTGAGCGACCGACTTGGAGCCGTCGTGGATATAGGTCTGCTCGAGCAGGCAGTATTCCTTGGCGTAGCTCTTCAGGCCGCTCTCGGTGATCTTCTCGAGCACATGGGCCGGCTTGCCGGCGTTCTTCTCGGCCAGGATCGCCTTCTCGCGCGCCAGCACCTCGGGGTCGACCGAGGCGAGGTCGAGCGCGACCGGGTTGGTCGCCGCGACATGCATGGCGAGCTGGCGCCCGAGGGCCGCGAGTTCCTCGGCCTTGCCGGTCGATTCCAGCGCGACGATGACGCCGATCTTGCCGAGACCGTCGGCGATCGCGCCATGGACATAGGAGCCGATCACGCCGGCCGAGACCTGGAGCGGCGCGGCACGGCGCAGCGTCATGTTCTCGCCGATCGTGGCGATGGCGTTGGCGATCGCCTCCTCAACGGTGCCGCCGGTCGGATAGGCCGCAGCCTTCAGCGTCTCGACATCGCCGCCCTTCTCGAGCGCGACCTTGGCGATGGTGCTGGCGAGCGCCTGGAAGTCGGTGTTGCGCGCGACGAAGTCGGTCTCGGAGTTGACCTCGACGACCACGCCCTTGGTGCCCTGCACCGCAACGGCGACCAGACCTTCGGCCGCGACGCGACCGGCCTTCTTCGCGGCCTTGGACAGGCCCTTGGCACGCAGCCAGTCGATGGCGGCTTCGAGGTTGCCGTCATTGGCCGAGAGCGCGGCCTTGCAGTCCATCATGCCCGCGCCGGTCTTGTCGCGGAGTTCCTTCACCAGAGCGGCGGTGATCGCGGCCATTGTCGTTTTCCTTGTCTGTCGTGCGGCACCGGAGGGCGGCGGCCGCGGTGTCTGCCCGGCCGGCCCCCTCATGGGGCAACGCCGACGCCCCGTTTCCGGTCGTCGGCGCTGGCCGGCATTCGTCTCGTCTCATCAGCAGCCGGTTTGCGACGCGCCGATGACGCGCCGCATCCGGATGGTTGGTCTCAGGCGTCGGCGAGTTCGCGCGCCTGGGCGACCCAGCCCTCGCGCTCGATCTTGCCACCGAGCTTCAGGTCGTGGTCGAGCTTGGTCACCTCGGCCGGCGAGGCGGCGGCGAGCTGCCAGAAGTGGAAAATGCCACCGTCGTTGAGCTTCTGCACGGCGTCCGGACCGGCGCCCGAGAGCTTGGTCAGGTCGTCCGGCGCGCCGCGCGGCGCGGTCAGCAGCTCGAAGGCGACGCCTGCATCGGCGGCGGCCGGCTCGGCCAGCGCCTCTTCGACGAGGACCGGAGCCTCGGCGGCGCCGAGATCCACACCCTGGTCGCCCGAAGCGCGGGAGATGCCGTCGATCGCCGAGCGCGCGACGAGGTCGCAATAGAGCTGGATGGCGCGGCCGGCGTCGTCATTGGCCGGGACCGGGAAGGTGATGCCGTCCGGATCCGAGTTCGAGTCGATGATCGCGGCGACCGGGATGCCGAGGCGCTGGGCCTCCTTGATCGCGAGCGCTTCCTTGTTGGTGTCGATGACGAAGATCATGTCGGGCGTGCCGCCCATGTCCTTGATGCCGCCGAGCGCCTTCTCGAGCTTGTCGCGCTCGCGGGCGAGCATCAGGCGCTCCTTCTTGGTCAGGCCGCTGCCGCCGCCGGCGAGCAGCTCGTCGACCTTGCGCAGGCGCTGGATCGAGGCCGAGATCGTCTTCCAGTTGGTCAGCATGCCGCCGAGCCAGCGGGAATTGACATAGTACTGGGCCGAGCGCTTCGCCGCATCGGCGATGGCATCCTGCGCCTGGCGCTTCGTGCCGACGAAGAGCACGCGGCCGCCGCGGGCGACGGTGTCAGAGACCGCCTGCAGCGCGCGGGCCAGCATCGGCACCGACTGCGACAGGTCGAGAATGTGGATGTTGTTGCGCGTGCCGAAGATGTAGGGCGACATCTTCGGGTTCCAGCGATGAGCCTGGTGGCCGAAATGGGCACCGGCCTCGAGGAGCTGGCGCATGGAAAAATCAGGCAGAGCCATGGTGTCGATCGTCCTTCCGGTTGAGCCTCTGGGGTGCGAATGAACAGGGCATGAGCTGCCGCGTCACCGGAACGCCTCGAGAACGAGGCGATGCTCCCCATGTGGGATGGGCTGCGCCATACAGGGGAAGCGCCGCGAATGCAAGGCGCCCGCGCCGGCAAATGCGGTCGCCTTCTGCGAGAGGTCGGCAGCGACGAAAGACGCAAGACCATTCGCAAGCCTTCCGCTAGAGAAGGCGAAGCCCGACCGGACAGCCGCCTGTGCCTCTCGACCTGCGAACGATCTATGCGGTGGCCGCCGCCACCTCGATCATCCTCGGCCTGCTCCAGCTCGGTGCCTTCGCGACCGGGCGTTTCGGCCGCTGGCCGCTCTGGTGGGGGCTCAGCAGCCTTCTGATCGGCACGGGCGTCGTGCTCGTCGTTCTACGCGGGACGCTGCCGGACGAGGTCACGATGGCGCTGGCGAACACGCTGGCCTGGGCGGGCTATCTGCTCGTCCTCGTCAGCGTGCGCAGCTTCGCAGGCCTGCATACCAGGCTTTCGCATTATCTCATCGGCGTGATCGCGCCGATGATCCTGCTGGTGGCGTGGATGGAGCCGGGCGGCTTCCCCAAGCGTGCGGCGCTGGTGGCTCTGCTCTGGGCCTGTTGCGATGGTGCCGTCGCCCGCGAGGGCTACCGCCTCGCGACCCGTAGTGGGCTGCGCTCGGCCTGGATCCTGGTCGCGCTCTACCTGCCGACGAGCCTGCTCTTCCTTACCCGCGCCGTGCTGGCCTGGCACGGCCATTTCGGCGAGGAACTCTTCCCGCCCGATCCGGTGCCGCTGCACTGGACGGCCGTGGCCGGATCCGCGATCGTCCTGGCCCGCGGCAACGCATTGTTGCTGCTCGCGACCGAACGCAGCGAGAGACAGCTTGCGGCGCTCGCCCAGCACGACCCGCTGACGGGAGCCAAGAACCGCAGCGGGCTCGAACAGGCCGTCACCGCCCTCGCCCGCGATGGCGACCACCCGCGGCGTGCAGCACTGCTGCTGGTCGATATCGATCACTTCAAGACGCTGAACGACACTCATGGCCACGCGGCCGGCGATGAGATCCTGAGACTGTTCGCCGATGTCGCCCGGAGCCAGCTGCGCGAGGGCGACGTGGTGGCGCGCCATGGCGGCGATGAGTTCGTGGTGATGCTGCCGGGGCTGGGACTGGATGAGGGCATGCGCGTCGCAGAAAGACTGCGGCTGGCCTTTGCCACCGCTCTCACCGCGCGTCCCGGCCTGCCAGGCACATCGACACTCAGCATCGGCGTCACGGAAGGTGACACAGCCTCGCTGCCATTCGACCGGATGCTCGCAGACGCCGACAGCGCGCTCTATCGCTCCAAGCGCCTCGGCCGAGACCGCGTGCAGGCGCGGCAGGAGGAGCGCGCGAGATGAGCCGGCGCCGCCCTCGCCCTTTCACCGCAGTTCGACGCTGACCACGCCCGGCGCCGCCCTCACCGCGTTGGCGATCTGCTGGTTGACCGGGTAGCGGCCGGGCAGCTCGATCTCGACCTCCTGGGCGCCGTCGTTGAGGATCATCACCAGGGCGATCTTGCCGTCGGCCTTGATGCCGTCGCTGCGCGGGCGGACGCGTTCGGCGATCGAGGCGAGCGCCTTGTCGTCGCGCAGATAGACCAGCAGGTCCTGCTTCTGCCGGGCGGCGAGTTCGTCGAGCACCTCGACATCCTCGATGCGCGGGCGGACATCCTCGCCGTCCAGCACGGCCGAGAGGCGCAGGACCAGCGCCCGGCCCGGCTCCAGCAGGTCGCGGTAGCGCTGCAACGCTTCCGAGAACAGGATCGCCTCGAACTGGCCGCTCGGATCAGACAGGTTGACGATGCCCATCTTGGAGCCGGACTTCGTGCGCCGCTCTGAGCGGTCGATCACGGAGACCGCAACCTTGGCGACGCCCGTGCCGTTGGCGCGCACGGTCTGGGCGAAATCCGCGAAACGCTGGACGCGCAGCCGCTTCAAGACATGCTCATAGTCGTCCAGCGGGTGGCCGGAGAGGAAGAAGCCGACCGCATCATGCTCGCGCTTCAGCCGCTCGGCCGGCGCCCAGGGCTCGACCGGCGGAATCCGGAAGGCCTCCTGGACCGTGCCCCCGCCGAAGAGCTCTGACTGGCCGCCGAGCGCGGCCTCGCGGGTGCGGTTGGAAAGCGCCAGCATGCCGTCGATCGCCGCCATGGCACGGGCTCGCTCGGGCTCGAGCGCGTCGAGCGCGCCGGCCGCGATCAGGGCCTCGATGGTGCGGCGGTTGACGAGCTTGGTGTCGATGCGGCGGGCGAAATCGGCAAGGTCGCGGAAGGGACCGCCTTCGGCGCGCGCGGCGACGACCGATTCCACCGCGGCCCGGCCGACGCCCTTGATGGCGCCCAGTGCGTAGTGGATCGCGCCCTCATGCACGTCGAACTCGACGCCGGAGCGGTTGATCGCCGGCGGCAGCACCTTGATGCCCAGCCGCTCGGCATCGCGGCGGAACTCCGAGAGCTTGTCGGTGTTGCCCATGTCGAGCGTCATGGACGCGGCGAGGAACTCGACCGGGTAGTTGGCCTTGAGATAGGCGGTCTGGAAGGCGACGACCGCATAGGCCGCCGCATGGCTCTTGTTGAAGCCGTAGTCGGCGAATTTCGCCAGCAGATCGAAGATTTCGGATGCCGTATCCTTGCTGATCCCGTTGGCGATCGCGCCCTTCACGAAGCGGTCGCGCTGGGCGTCCATCTCCGCCTTGATCTTCTTGCCCATGGCGCGGCGCAGCAGGTCGGCTTCGCCGAGCGAATACCCCGAGAGCGCCTGAGCCACCTGCATCACCTGCTCCTGATAGACGATGATGCCATGCGTCTCGGAGAGATAGGGCGCCATGCCGGGATGGAGATAGGTCGGCTCCTCCAGACCGAGCTTGCGGCGGCAATAGGTCGGGATGTTGTCCATCGGGCCCGGCCGGTAGAGCGCGACCAGCGCGATCAGGTCCTCGATGCGGTCCGCCTTCATCTCGACGAGGGCCTTGCGCATGCCCGCCGATTCCACCTGGAACACGCCGACCGTCTCGCCGCGCGCCAGCATGGCGTAGGTCGGCGGATCGTTAAAGGGCAGGCTCGCGAGGTCGATCTCGATACCTCGCTGGGCAATGAGCTTCACGGCGGTCGTCAGGGTCGTCAGCGTCTTGAGGCCGAGGAAGTCGAACTTCACCAGCCCAGCCTGCTCGACCCATTTCATGTTGAACTGGGTGACGCGCATGCCCGTGCGCGGATCGACCGAGAGCGCGACGAGCTGTTCGAGCGGGCGGTCGCCGATGACGACGCCGGCGGCGTGGGTCGAGGCGTGGCGGTGCAGCCCCTCGAGCTTCTGGCCGATCTCGAGCAGGCGGGCGACGATCGGCTCCTCCTGCGCGGCCTGCTGCAGCTTGGGCTCGCCCTCGATGGCGTCCTTCAGCGAGATCGGCTTGGCCGGGTTCTGCGGGACGAGCTTGGTCAGCCGATCGACCTGGCCATAGGGCATTTCCAGCACGCGGCCGACATCGCGCAGCACACCGCGGGCGAGCAGCGTGCCGAAGGTGATGATCTGGGCGACGCGCTCTTCGCCATAGCGATGCTTGACGTAGTCGATGACCTCTTCGCGCCGGTTCTGGCAGAAGTCGATGTCGAAATCCGGCATCGAGACGCGGTCGGGGTTGAGGAAGCGCTCGAACAGCAGGCCGAAGCGCAGCGGATCGACGTCGGTGATCGTCAGCGCATAGGCGACGAGCGAACCCGCGCCGGAGCCGCGGCCGGGTCCGACGGGAATGTCGTGATCCTTGGCCCATTTGATGAAGTCCGAGACGATCAGGAAGTAGCCCGGGAACTTCATCCGGGTGATGATCGACAGCTCGAAATCGAGCCGCTTCTCGTAATCCTCGACGCTGTAGCCCTCGGCCGGACCGTGCTTGGCGAGCCGGGCGGCCAGACCCGCCTTGGCCTGGAGTTCCAGCTCCTCCGCTTCGTCGCGCCCCTCCTCGCCAAAGCGCGGCAGGATCGGCTTGCGCAGGCCGACGCGCCAGGTGCAGCGCATCGCGATCTCGACGGTGGCGGCGAGCGCCTCCGGCAGATCGGCGAAACGGCGCTTCATCTCGGCACGGCTGGTGAAATAGTGCTCCGGCGTGACGCGGCGGCGTTCGCCATCGGAGACCAGCCGGCCCGCGGCCACCGCCAGCAGCGCGTCATGGGCGTCATAATCGGCGGGCTTGGCGAAGAAGGGTTCGTTGGTGGCGACGATCGGCAGATCCGCCTCATAGGCGAGGTTCAGCAGATGCGCCTCGACCGCCGCATCGCCGTCGCCGCCATGGCGCTGGATTTCGACATAGAGCCGGTCGCCGAAGATCCGCGCCAGCGTCGCGAGCCGGGTCCGGGCCTGCGGCAGCTGGTTGTTGCGCAGCGCGAGGTCGATCGGTCCGCCGCGTCCGCCGGTCAGGGCGATCAGCCCCTCGTGATGGGCGGCGAGCGCGTCGACATTGGAGACCGGCTGGCCGCTGCCGCCGCTGGCGAGCGCGGCCTGGGTCACCAGCTTCATCAGATTGCCGTAGCCGGCCTCATTCATCGCCAGCAGGACGATGTGGGGCGGGACCTGTGGCAGCGCCCTGCCCCGGCCGGCTTCGGTCTCGTCGCCGCAATCAAGCGAGAGCTGGACGCCGGCGATCGGCTGGACGCCAACGCCGGTCATCTTCTCGGCGAATTCGAGCGCGCCGAACAGGTTGTTGGTGTCGGTCAGCGCCAGGGCCGGCTGGCCGTCCGCCGCCGCCATCTTGGCCAGCGTCCCGACCATCAGGGCGCCTTCGAGCAGCGAATAGCTCGAATGGACATGGAGATGGACGAAGCCGACCTCGGAGAGAACGCGGCTGTCGTCGGGTTCGCGTGCCATCATCCGCCTGCAGGGTTGCCGCGGGCGACTCGCGGGCCGCCCTCTGCGCCTTTATGCGGCCCCGTCCGGAGCGGCGCCATGGCGCCGATGGTCGCCGCTGTGGATCGTCAGATGCCGGGGGCGCAGAACAGCGCCGCCCAGACCCAGACCATGCCGAGGAACAGCCCGAGCGAGGCGATCTCGGCGATACCGGCTACGACTTTCCGCGCGACGATCATGGTCCAGCCCTCATGTTTACGATATGTCCGTTTTAGTTCCTTATTTGTTCTCGTCAATATCCATGCGTCATCAGCAGAACTGACATGCCTCAAACGGTTAACGGAAGATGAATTGAGCCGACAGAGGAGCCGTGCCGTCAGAGCGGCACAACATGCCCGTCGCGGATCGTGACCTGCCGGTCCATGCGATGGGCGAGCTCGAGATTGTGGGTCGCGATCAGCGCCGCCAGTCCCGAGGCGCGGGCCAGCGCGACCAGCGTCTGGAAGACATGGAGCGAGGTGTGCGGATCGAGATTGCCGGTCGGCTCGTCAGCCAGCAGCAGGCGCGGCGTGTTGGCGACGGCGCGGCCGATCGCGACCCGCTGCTGCTCGCCGCCGGAAAGCTCGCCCGGCAGATGGTCGAGCCGTTCGCCGAGACCCATGAAGGTCAGCAGTTCGGCCGCCCTCTCCTCGGCCAGCGCCTTGTCGAGACCGCGGATGCGCTGCGGCAGCACGACGTTCTCCAGTGCCGTGAATTCCGGCAGCAGATGATGAGCCTGATAGACGAAGCCGATCTCGGTGCGGCGCAACCTCGTGCGGCCCTTGTCGTCGAGCTTCGTGGTCGGCAGGCCGCCGATGAAGACCTCGCCGCCATCGGGCCGTTCGAGCAGCCCGGCGACGTGCAGCAGGGTGGACTTGCCGGTGCCGCTGGGTGCGACCAGCGCGACCAGTTCGCCCGGCCAGAGCGCGAAATCCGCCTTGCGGAGGATTTCGAGCGGGGCATCGGCCTGAGGGTAGTAGCGCTCGACCTGGGAGAGGAAGAGCGCCGGCGTTTCAAGGAGCGGGGTGTCGGACATGCGCCTTCAGCCCATCCTGAGCGCCTGGACAGGGTCGAGCCGCGCCGCCTTCCAGGCCGGATAGAGGGTCGCCAGCAGCGACAGCACGAGCGCCATCACGACGACGCTGGTGACCTCGCCCCAGTCGATGACGGAGGGAATGTCGCTCAGGAAGCGCACCGTCGGGTCCCAGAGATTGGCGCCGGTGACCCAGTTCAGCGCGGCCATGATCGACTTGATGTTCTTGGCAAAGACGATCCCGAGGGCGAGGCCCGCTATCGTACCGATGACGCCGATCGCCGCCCCCGTGATCAGGAAGACGCGCATCACCGTGCCGCTCGTGGCGCCCATGGTGCGCATGATGGCGATGTCGGCGGTCTTGTCCTTCACCAGCATGATCAGGCCGGAAACGATGTTCAGCGCCGCGACCAGCACGATCAGCGTGAGGATGATGAACATCACGTTCCGCTCGACCTCGAGCGCGTTGAAGAAGCTGCGGTTGCGCTGGCGCCAGTCGGAGAGGACGAGCGGGCGCGGCGCATCCGCCTCGATGGCGTCGCGCACCACCTGGGTGCGGTCGGGATTGTCGACGAAGATCTCTATGACGTTCACATCGCCGTCGCGGTTGAAATAGGCCTGCGCCTCGCCGAGCGGCATGAAAACGAAGGAGGCGTCGAACTCGGTCATGCCGATCTCGAAGACCGCCTGGATCGGATAGGCCTTGATGCGCGGCGCGGTGCCGAAGGGCGTCGAAGCCCCCTTCGGGGAGATGATGTTTATGGAATCGCCGACCTGCAGCCCGAGCGAATCCGCCAGCCGCTTGCCGACGGCAACGCCGCCGGCGGTGTCGAAGCCGTCGAGCGTACCGCGTCGGACATTGCCCCCGATGAAGGGAATGGCCTTGATGTCGGCCTCGCGGATGCCGCGAACGAGCACGCCGCCATTGCCCGTCTGTGACGAGGCGAGCGCCTGCCCCTCCACCAGCGGGATCGCCATCTTGATGCCGGGAATCGAGCGCAGCCGCTGCGACACGACGTCGTAATCGTCGAGCGGGCGGTCGATCGGGGTCGCGAAGATGTGGCCGTTCACGCCGACGATCTTCTCGAGCAGTTCTTTCCGGAAGCCGTTCATCACCGACATCACGATGATCAGCGTCGCGACGCCGAGCAGGATCCCAAGGAAGGAAAAACCGGCGATGACGGAGACGAAGCCCTCACGCCGCCGCGTGCGCAGATAGCGCCCGGCGAGGAGCCATTCGAAGCCGGCGAAGGGTCGTGTGCCGCTCGGTGCCTCGCCCTGACGGTCGGTTTCTGTGGCGACGCTCACGCCGCCTTGCCCTTGAACCGGTCGAGCGCAGCCTCCAGCGAGACCATCTCGCGCTCGCCCCCGGCGCGGCGCTTGATCTCGACCTTGCCCTCGGCCAGCCCCTTGGGGCCGACGATGATCTGCCAGGGCACGCCGATCAGATCGGCCGTCGCGAACTTGCCGCCCGGCCGCTCCTGCGTGTCGTCGTAGAGTGCGTCATAGCCCTTCGCCAACAGGTGCTTGTAAAGCTGCTCGCTGGCGGCGTCCGTGGCGGCGTCCCCGACCTTCAGATTGATCACCTCGACGTCGAAGGGGGCGATCTCCTCGGGCCAGACAATGCCGGCCTCGTCATGGCCGGCCTCGATCAGCGCGGCGACGAGACGGCTCGGGCCGATGCCGTAGGAGCCGCCATGCAGCAGCACCTGCTGGCCGTCCGGCCCGGTGACGCTCGCGCCCATCGGCTCGGAGTACTTCGTGCCGAAATAGAAGATGTGGCCGACCTCGATGCCGCGGGCCGAGACCTGCTTCTCCGCCGGAAGCGCGTCGAAGGCCGCCTTGTCGTGCATCTCCTCGGTCGCGGCGTAAAGGCTCGTCCACTTGTCGACGATGCCCTTCAGCCCCTCGACGCTGTCGAAATCGGTGTCGGCGGGCGGCGTCTCGAAGTCGAGATAGTCCTTGTGGCAGAAAACCTCGCTCTCGCCGGTGGAGGCGAGCACGATGAATTCGTGGCTGAGATCGCCGCCGATCGGCCCGGTGTCGGCGCGCATCGGGATCGCCTTCAGGCCCAGCCGCGCGAAGGTGCGCAGATAGGCCGTGAACATGCGGTTATAGGCGTGGCGCGCCGAATCCTTGTCGAGATCGAAGGAATAGGCGTCCTTCATCAGGAACTCGCGGCCGCGCATCACGCCGAAGCGGGGGCGGACCTCGTCGCGGAACTTCCACTGGATGTGGTAGAGATTGAGCGGCAAGTCCTTGTAGGACTTGACGTAAGCGCGCACGATCTCGGTGACCATCTCCTCATTGGTCGGGCCGTAGAGCATGTCCCGCTCATGGCGGTCCTTGATGCGCAGCATCTCCTTGCCATAGGCGTCGTAGCGGCCGCTTTCGCGCCAGAGATCGGCCGACTGGATCGTCGGCATCAGGACCTCGACGGCGCCGGAGCGGTTCTGCTCCTCGCGCACCACGGCGCTGATCTTGTTCAGGACGCGCAGGCCCAGCGGCAGCCAGGAGTAGATACCGGCCGATTGCTGGCGGATCATGCCGGCGCGCAGCATCAGCCGGTGCGAGACGATCTCGGCCTCCTTGGGCGTGTCGCGCAGGATCGGCAGGAAGTAGCGGGAGAGACGCATCGGGGGCACTCGATCGGGGGGATGGCGGGCGCGCGGGCCCGCCGAGTCACTTCGCCCAGACACCATCGCTTTGCACAAAATGCAAACCAAATTCGCCCGGCCGGAGCGGCCCGCTTCGAGGCTCAGCGCCGCGCGAAGCGTTCCGCCAGCACCGGCAGCACCGCCGCCGGGACAAAGGGCGAAACATCGCCGCCCATCGCAGCGATCTGCCGCACCAGCGTGGCCGTGATATGGCGCACCGCTCCCGAGGCAGGCAGGAACACCGTCTGGATCTCGGGCGCCATGACAGCATTCATCCCCGCCATCTGCATCTCGTAGTCGAGATCGGTGCCGTCGCGCAGACCGCGAACGACGATCGTAGCGCCCGCCCGCCGCGCCGCATCGACCGCCAGATCGTCGAAGGTGACCACGTCGAGGGTCGCGCCGGAGGCCGCCAGCAGCGGTGTCGCGATCTCGCGCAGCAGCGCGGCCCGCTGTTCGGCCGGAAGCAGCGGCGTCTTGCCGGGATGCACGCCGATGGCGAGGACGAGCCGGTCGCAGAGCCGGGCGGCCCCGGCGATGACATCGGCATGGCCATTGGTCACGGGGTCGAAGGAGCCGGTGTAGAAGGCGGTGCGAGGCGCGGAGCTGGTCATGTTCAAGGGTTAGTCGCTGCCTCGCGTGGCGACAAGCGCCGACCCGGCGGAACGCCTCAGGCCGCCCTGACCTGCACGATGAAACCGGCGACACGGGATTTGAGCTGATGGGCGAGATCGGTCAGCTCGACCGAGGCGCGCGACACCGCCGCGGCGGCCTCCGAGGTCTGCTGCGAGGCGGCCGAAACCAGGCTCGTCGCCTCGCCGATGCGGGAGAACTCGTTGGTCGCGAGGCCGACATCTTCGGCGATGGCATGGGTGACACCATGCTGGTGGCGCATGGTTTCGGCGGTACGCCGCACGACCTCGCTCAGGCCGCCGATCATGTCCCGAATGCCACCGATGGCCTCCACGGTCGCGGTGGTGGCCTCGTTCATCGTGCTGATCTGGCGCGAGATGTCGTCGATCGCGCGGGCGGTCTGGCCCGACAGCCCCTTCACCTCATTGGCGACGACGGCGAAGCCGCGCCCCGCCTCGCCCGCGCGGGCGGCCTCGATCGTCGCGTTGAGCGCGAGCAGGTTAGTCTGGTCCGCGATATCCGAGATGAGGCCGATGACGTCGGAGACGCGGGCGGCGCCAGCAGCCAGCCCCGCAACGACGCTGCCCATCGCATCGGCGTGATCCTTGGCCGTGCGGGCCGACCGGTCCGAGGACTGCACGTCTGCGTCGAGCCGGTCGATCGCCTGGCGCAGTTGCTGGGCGGCGCCCTCGATCGAGCGGATGCTGTCGACAGCGCGCGATGCCGCGCCATGGACGGTGATGGCGTTCTCCTGCGTCCGGTTCGCGCCGCCTGACAGTTCCTGGGCGGTGACGCTCAGCTGCTCGGCCGCCGCCGAGACGGCCGCGGTGACGCCGAGCACGGACCGCTCCAGATCGCTGGCGAGATCGGCGAGCAGGGTCGAACGCTGGGCCGAGGCCTCGTGCTCCCGCTCCTCCCGTTCGCGCAGCCGCTCGCGTTCGTCGCGGAGCAGGTTCTCGCGGATCTTCGCCACCGAAGCCGCGATGGCGCCGATCTCGTCGCGCCGGCGGGACCCCGGAATGGCGAGATCGGTCCGCCCCGCGGCAATGCCCGCCAGGGCCTCGGCGAGGCCGGCGATAGGCCGGGTGACCGAGAGCCCCATCAGCAGGGCAAGGATGAGCAGTGGCCCGATCACGGTCAACGCACTGACGAGGATCGCCCGATCCAACTTCCTCATCACGGCAAAGGCCTTGCTATGCGGCTTGGCGAGCCAGAGCAGCCAGGTGTTGTCTCCGATACGAACCTCACGGCCGACCGCCACCAGCGGCTCGCCGTCTCGACTGGTCAGATGCAGCAGGCCGGTGCCGGTCAGACGGCTGCGATCGAGGCTTTCGCGTGGACCGCGACCCGAGAGCCGCGTCGCCTGGTCCGAGCGCAGGAAGCCGTCCGAGCCCACCACATAAGTCTGGATGTCGAGGTAGCTTCCAGCCACGGTCGCCAAAGCGGCATCGACGAAACTGGCGCCGATGGCGACAACGACGGTACCCACGGGCTGACCCGAAGCCGGGTTGTGGAAGCGCTGTGCCACGAAAGCGCGCGGCGCCCCGCCGGCGATATCGTAAGGGGCGAAATCCACCGAGACCGGACGGTCGCGCGCCTCCGCCGCCTCCGACACGGCCCGCCCGAGACCGGTGCCGGCCAGATCATTCTCCGTGACCTGGCGGCCGAACTCTGCCCCTTTGGTCACGCTGTAGACGACACGTCCATTGGGGGCGACGAGGAAGATGTCGGCATAGTCGAACTGTCGCAGCGCCGCGAGATAGATGTCGTGGAACTCGAGGTGGCGCTTGAGGTAGCCATGGCTTTGGCCGCGCCCGGCGCGGAGCATCCGTTCGTCGGCATTGAGGGCCCCGCCCTGCTGGAAATAATTCAGGATCAGCGCGCGATGCTCGGAGAGTTCCATCCAGCCGCGGATCTCGTCCAGACTGGACACCTGATGGGCGCTGTGCGCCTGTACTGCCAGCTCCGCCAGCAGCCGATCCCAGCGCCGTTCGAGCGCCTTGGCCCGCCCATCGGCCAGGACGCCAAGTCTCTCGTTGACCGCTTCCTGAGCCCAGAGAGAGACGGCCCTATAGCCGGACAGGCCCACCGCGAGCACGGCCAGGCACGCCAGCAGCAGCATGGCCGCAGGAAGTCTGACTCGGAGACTCGCCAAGGTATTCGCCCCCCCAATTCCGCAACGGAATGGATGGCGGCGATTAACGACCGATTCAGGTTAAGGATGACTGAAAGGCCCCGCTCACGAATGCGGAACGATAACGAGCAGCGCCATCGCGCTGCCTACCGCGGCCGAGATCAGCACCAGCATCGTGGCAGCAACGGAGCGGCGGCGGCGGCCGGAAGCACTCAGGTCGAAATGCATGAAACCTCCTCCGCGAATCGACAGACTTCGCTTTACCTTTCGTGACTCCATCACCCTGCGGGCTCGTGGCGGGAAGATGGCGGAACCGTGGCTGCCGCAGCCCCAACGTTTTCGTGATTGCCTTCGCCTGACCTTCGCGCCACAAGCCGGGCATGCTCACGATCAACGACATCACCTATCGTCTCGGCGAGCGACTGCTGCTCGACCACGCCAGCGCCTCGCTGCCGGACCGATCGCGTGTCGGGCTCGTCGGTCGCAACGGCACCGGCAAGACCACCCTCTTCCGGATGATCACGGGCGATCTCTCGCCCGAGGGCGGCAGCATCAGCCTGCCCAAGGGCCGCCGCATCGGCGGGGTCGCGCAGGAGGCGCCGGGCGGGCCGGAGTCGCTGATCGAGGTGGTGCTCGCCGCCGATACGGAGCGAGCCGCCCTGCTAGCCGAATCCGAGACCGCCACCGATCCGCACCGCATCGCCGAGATCGGCACGCGCCTGGCTGATATCGACGCGCATTCGGCCCCGGCGCGGGCCGCGACCGTGCTCTATGGCCTCGGCTTCGACGAAGCGGCGCAGCAGCGCCCCTGCTCCGACTTCTCCGGCGGGTGGCGGATGCGGGTGGCGCTCGCCGCCGTGCTGTTCTCGCAGCCCGACCTGCTGCTGCTCGACGAGCCGACCAACTATCTCGACCTCGAGGGCACGCTCTGGCTCTACGACTATCTCGAGCGCTATCCGCACACCGTGCTGGTCGTCAGCCATGACCGCGAGCTGCTCGACACCTGCGTCGACCACATCCTGCATCTCGACCAGGGCAAGCTGACGATCTATCGCGGTGGCTATACCTCCTTCGCCAAGCAGCGCGCCGAAAAGCAGATGCAGCTCGCCAAGGCGAAGGAGAAGCAGGACGCCGAGCGCAAGCATCTCCAGGCCTTCGTCGACCGCTTCAAGGCGAAGGCGACCAAGGCGCGCCAGGCGCAATCCCGCGTCAAGCGGCTGGAGAAGATGGAGACGATCGCGACGATCGTCGACCGCGACGTCCAGCCCTTCAGCCTGCCCGGTCCCGAGCGGCCGCTGGCGCCGCCGATGATCGTGCTCGACGACGCCAGCGCCGGCTATGGCGAGCGCAAGGTGCTCTCGAAGCTGAACCTGACGCTGCTGCCGGACGACCGGATCGCCTTGCTCGGCTCGAACGGCAATGGCAAATCGACCTTCTGCAAGCTGATCGGCGGGCGGCTCGCACCGCTGTCGGGGACGATGCGCAAGTCGGCCAAGCTGGAGACGGCCTATTTCGCCCAGCACCAGCTCGACGAACTGCGCATGGAGGACACGCCGGTCGGGCATCTGCGCGAGCTGATGCCGGACGCGCCGGAGGCGAAGGTCCGCTCCAAGGCGGCGCAGATCGGCTTTCCCGCCTCCAAGGCCGACACGCCGGTGAAGAACCTCTCGGGTGGCGAGAAGGCGCGGCTGATGCTGGGGCTGGCGGCCTTCGCGGGGCCGCATCTGCTGATCCTCGACGAGCCCACCAACCATCTCGACATCGACAGCCGCACGGCGCTGGTCAACGCCATCAACGACTATCCCGGCGCGGTGATCCTGGTCAGCCACGACCGATTCCTGATCGAATCCTGCGCCGACCGGCTCTGGATCGTCGGCGACGGGACGGTGAAGAATTTCGACGGCGACATGGAGGATTACCGTGCGCTGGTGCTCGGTGCCGGCAAGGCGGCTCGGCGCGAAAAGGCGGCCGAGGCGTCGGGCGCCAAGCCCAAGACCGAGGAACGCAAGGGGGCGGCGACGAAGCGCATGGCGCAGGGGCCGCTGCGCCAGAAGCTCAACCTGACAGAGGCCAAGATCGCCAAGCTCACCGGGCTGATCGAGAAGGTCGACGGCGTGCTCGGCAATGGCGCGGCCTTCGCCCGCGATCCGGAAAAGGCGCTGACGCTGTCACGCCAGCGCGCCGACCTCGCCGCGGCGTTGGAGGCCGCGGAGGAAGAGTGGCTGGAGCTGAGCGCGGAGTTGGAGAGCGCGTAGCCAGTCGCCGATTTATCCCCGCGTGGTGCAAGCTGATGTATTCCGAGGTCGGGTTCCTTTCGGAGTCAGACCATGCAGAAAATAAGAGCGGCCTCGAATCGTCGGCTGATCGGTTGTGGGCGCGATCTCGGACTGGCCTCACGACTTGCGGGCGACCGCATGATGGCGGCATTCGATCGTCTCTGCGGACTCATCGCCAAAGACGGCTTCAACCCGGACCAGCCGCGCGTTCCAGCAGGAGGTCCCGATGCGGGACAATGGACGTCGGGAGAACCTTCTGTTGGCCCTGGATCAGACGGCAACCCGCTGCAATCGCTCATTGCCGCGACAAACCGTGGCTTGCGTGCCGTTTGTGAAGCTCAGCTCGATCGAGACATCTTCCAATGCCGGATGGTGGGGCTCCGATCGTGCTATGAGCAGGCCTATCAGCGCTACGCGTCTTGTCTGGCTCGCCAGCCGATTCCGCCGTTCAACTATTGAGTGGCCATATGAAAATCCTCGAGAGGATCCTTCATTATTCGTCGGCCCGGGGCAATATCGAGATCCCGATCTCTATCGATCTCCCCGTACAAGGTGACCGCGATTGGTCCTGCCTCTATCGGATCGATTGGCCGGACGGGCCCTATACGGGGGCCGGTTACGGAGTCGACGCCACGCAGGCACTGTTGCTGGCGATGCAGGCGATCGGCACCGACATCTACACGAGCGACTACCACCGATCAGGCCGATTGCGGTGGCTGGACCCCGGCGATGGCTATGGCTTTCCCGTGCCAGCGACCATCAGCCACCTTCTGGTCGGAGGCGACGCAGCGAATGCCGGTTTGCGGAGGTGATAGGCCTCGCGACGTTGCGGCTGCAACCGACGGCTTTGACCGATGCGCTTCGCGTTCGGCGCTCGTCCTGAAGCTCGAGTGCGCGCCAGGCGCTCCTATCGCAACTTCGCGATCCCGATTCCGTCGAGCTTGGCGCGGTCCTTGATCGATTCCTCGCTGCGGGTCAGCGCTTTCGAGATCGCCTTCAGCGCCATGCCCTTTTTGGCGAGCGTCTTCAGCTTGTCGAGTTCCTCGCCCGTCCAGGGCTGGCGATGACGTTCGAAACGCTCGGCCATGACCGGCTCCTGGCTGTTCGAGGGACGACGAATCGGCGGGCAGGCTCAGGAGACGTTCCGGCCTTCGCCCCGTCTCACCCCTGCCCCGGCCTGACGATCCGGCTGAGGCGGTTGTCGGTGAAGAGGTAGATCTCGCGGCCGCCGGGCTCGGAATAGAGCACCTGGACCTCACGCTGGCCCTTGCCGCTGTCGCCGATCAGCACGTCGGTCGGCTTGGTGCCCTTGATCTTCACCAGCTCGCATTCGGTGATGCCCTCGGCGATCGCGGGCGGCAGCGGGCGGGTCGAGGGGTCGAGCGAGACGCCGGCGCTACACTCGCCCTCGGGCGTCAGCATCGCCTCCTGCGTCGAGGCGCGGGCCGTGATGCTGCTGGTCGTGGTGGTGGTTACCGGGCCGGAGCGGCCCTCGCGGGTCTCCGAGGTGAAGGCGAAGCCGCCCATGTCGACGGAGCAGCCGCCGAGCGTGGCGGCACAGAGCAGCAATACGGACAGTCTCACGCTTTCTTCTCCCAGCGGCCGGTCTCGTCCTGCTGCCAGTAGCTGGCGGCATGGCCCGAAGCCTTGGCCTTTCTCCAATCCTCGCGCGCCGCGGTCAGCGCGTCGTGATCGTCACCATCGAATACCAGAACGATACGCTCATAATCGCCCATTGCGTCGGGAATGCGGACCCCTTCGGCGCAGATGCGGACCTGAGCCGCGTTGGGATTGTGGTCGAGCGTTGTCAGCACGACCGGATTGGCGGCGGCATCGGCTTCCATCGCCGTGACATGTGGCAGGAAGCTGTCATCGGCATAGGTCCAGAGATGATCGTCGACGACGCCCAGCCGCTCCTGGCTGGAGAGCTGGACGACGACCTTCTGCCCCCGCGCCAGAGCGCGCTCCAGCACCGTCGGCAGCACCTGTTCGAGCGGCCGCGACTGGAGATGGAAGAACAGGATCTCGGCCATCAGGAGCCTTTGCGCGACAATGGGTTGAGCGGCGAGGCTGCCAAATCGAATCAGCCCTCGTAATGCTCCGCCACCAGCCTGTCGAGCAGGCGCACGCCCCAGCCCGGCCCCCAGGAGCGGTTGATCTCGCTGTCCTTGGCGCCCATGCCGGTGCCGGCGATGTCGAGATGCGCCCAGGGCGTGTCATTGACATGGCGCTGCAGGAACTGGGCGGCCGTGATCGAGCCGCCATGGCGTCCGGCCGAGTTCTTCATGTCGGCGAACTTCGAATCGATCATCTTGTCGTAGGCCTTGCCGAGCGGCATGCGCCAGACCGTCTCGCCGGTCGCCTTGCCCGCGGCCGAAAGCCGCTCCGCCAGTTCGTCGCTGTTGGTGAAGAGGCCGGCATGCTCCTGCGCCAGCGCCACCATAATCGCGCCTGTCAGCGTCGCGAGATTGATCATGAAGCGCGGCTTGAAGCGCTCCTGCGTGTACCAGAGCACGTCCGCCAGCACGAGGCGGCCTTCGGCATCGGTATTGATGATCTCGATGGTCTGGCCCGATAGCGAGGTGACGATGTCGCCAGGCCGCTGCGCGTTGCCGTCCGGCATGTTCTCGACGAGGCCGATCACGCCGATCGCGTTGACCTTGGCCTTGCGCGCGGCGAGCGCATGCATCAGACCGACGACGCAGGCCGCGCCGGCCATATCGCCCTTCATGTCCTCCATGCCGGCGCCGGGCTTCAGCGAAATGCCGCCGGTGTCGAAGGTCACGCCTTTGCCGACGAAGGCGACCGGCTGGACGCTCTCCTTGGCGCCGTTCCACCGCATGATCGCCACGCGGCTCTCGCGCCGCGAGCCCTGGCCGACGCCGAGCAGCGCACGCATGCCGATCTTCTTGAGCTGCTTCTCATCGAGAATCTCGATCTCGACGCCGAGCTTGGCGAGTTTCGACGCCCGGTCGGCGAACTCTTCGGGATAAAGGACGTTGGGCGGCTCGTTGACGAGGTCGCGCGCGATCTCGACGCCGCCTGCCAGCGCCTCGGCCACCTTCATCGCCTTTTTTGCGGCGGCGGGGTCTGGCAGCCGAAGAGTCACCGCCAGCGGCTCGGCGTCCTCGGGCTTGCGCGTCTTCGTCTTGTAGCGATCGAAGGCATAGGCGCGCAGGCGCAGGCCGAGCGCGATGTCGGCGGCCTGCCGGGACGAGATTTCGCCCTCCGGCAAGGCGAGCACCACATCGGCGCTGCGACCGCGGCCGAGCCGGCCGGCGATGGCGCCTCCGAGCTTCACGAAGTCGAGCGTATCGCGATCGGCCTCGGGCCCGACCCCGACGGCGATCAGCCGTTCGAAGCCCGCGCCTTCGGGCGCGAGAAGGTTCAGAGCGCCATAGGCCTTGCCCTCGAAGCGCTCGGCCTTGGCGGCGCGCGCCAGCAGGGCCTTCGTCTCGGCATCGATCCATTCGTCAGCCTCAGCCGGCACAGCGAGCGTGTCCGACAGCAGGATGACGAGATCCTGACCCGTGATCTCGCCGAGGGCTTTGCTCTCGAGCTTCAGGCGTTGCGACATGAGGAGACTCACGATCTTGCGATGGGGCGTGGAACGGGCGAAACGCGGCTGCCGCAAACGATTCCTGTTTGCGCCTTGATTGCGCCTATACCATAGGGTTGTTCGGCGCGAACACCGACGCGGATTTTCGTCCCGCGCCGCCCCACCGGAACGACAAGCGTGCTGCTGCAGCGTCTCGACCGCTACATCCTGAAGATGGCGACGATCGCGGCCATCGTGCTGCTGATCGGCCTGACCAGCGTGATCTGGGTCACGCAGGCGCTGCGGGAGGTCGATCTCATCACCGGCAAGGGTCAGACCGTTCTGATCTTCTTCACGGTCACACTGCTATCGCTCCCGGCGCTGATCGCCGGTATCGCGCCCGTCGCCCTGTTCATGGCGACGCTCTACACGCTGAACCGGCTGAACAGCGATTCTGAACTCATCGTGATGAACGCGGCCGGCGTCGCGCCGCAGCGCCTGACGCGGCCGTTCATTGTGCTGACCATCGCGACCTCGCTGCTGGTCGGGTGGATGACACTGTCGGTCATGCCCGCCGGCTTTCGCATGCTTCGCGACCTGATCACGCTGATCCGCGCCGATTTCGTCGCCAATGTCGTCAAGGAGGGCCAGTTCGTCGCGCTCGATTCTGGCGTGACGTTCCACTACCGCGAACGCTCAGGCGACGCGCTGGTCGGCATCTTCATGCAGGACCGGCGCGACCCGAACCAGCCCTCGATCTACATCGCCGAGCGCGGGCGCACCGTCGAGGTCGATGGCAACAGCTTCCTGATGCTGGAGAAGGGCACGATCCAGCGCGAGACGAAACGGACGGATACGAGTTCGATCATCTCCTTCGAGCGCTATGCGCTCAATCTCTCGGCACTGTCCGGCGATCCGACCGGAGGGGCCGGCGAAGGCGACGGCGACAAGGCGATCTACAAGCCGCGCGAGCGTACGACCTGGCAGCTGCTGAACCAGGATCCGAACGAGCCCTATTACAAGCTGCAAGCGGGCCGCTTCCGGGCCGAATTGCATAACCGGCTGTCGGCGCCGCTCTATCCGCTGGCCTTCATGCTGATCGCATTCGCCTGTATCGGAGAAGCGAGAACCACGCGCCAGGGCCGCGCCTTCGCGATCCAGTCGGCCATCCTGATCGTCGCGGCGACGCGCATCGGGGCCTATATGGCCTGGACCGCCAGTGTGCGCTCGCCGCTGGCCGCTGCCATGCTCTACATTCTGCCGATCGGGGCGATCGCGCTCGCATCTGCGGTCATTCTGCACGGCCAGACGGTCCGGCCGCTGCTGGCGCGGGCGACGGCCCCGCTGATGCTGCCCCTAGCAGGGCTGACGGCCCGTTTCAGGCGCGCCTGATGCTGCTCGTCACCACTTTCGGCCGCTATCTCACGAAGCAGTTCACGCGCTCCATCCTGGGGGTGTTCGGGACCTTCTTCTTCCTGATCGGCACACTCGATTTCGTAGAACTGATGCGTCGCGCCGGCGATTCTCCGGCCGCGACCACGCCGCTGATCGTGCAGCTCGCCCTGTTCCGCGTGCCGAGCGTCGCCGAACAGATCTTCCCCTTCGCCGTGCTCTTCGGTGGCATGTTCGCGCTGCTGACGCTGAGCCGGAAGCTCGAACTCGTCGTCGCCCGCTCGGTCGGCGTCTCGGCCTGGCAGTTTCTGCAGCCGGCGGCCGTGGTCGCAGGAGCAATCGGGCTGGTTTCGATCCTGATCTACAACCCCGTCGCGGCCGAGCTGAAGCGCAAGGCGACGGCGCTCGAGACTCGGCTCTTCGTGCGCGGGGCCGCGACCAGCAATTCGCCCGAGATCTGGCTGCGGCAACGCAGCATCGACGGCCAGGCGATCATCCGGGCCGCCGGCTCCCTTCCCGAGGGCAACGGCCTCGCCAATGTGGCGATCTTCAGCTTCTCGCCGGGCGGCGGTTTCAGCGAGCGGGTCGATGCACGTCAGGCCGTGCTCCATCCGGGCTACTGGGAGCTCACCGACGCCCGTGTCGTCTCGGCCATGGAAGAGCCACAGAGCTACAAGACCTATCTGCTCGCCACCACGCTGGAGCCCGAGCAGATGCGGCAGAGTTTCACACCGCCCGAGGCCGTCGGCTTCTGGGCGATGCCCAGCGTGATCGAGCGCACGCAGCGGGCTGGCCTCGACACGACGCGGTACGAACTGCGCTACCAGTCGCTGCTGGCGCGGCCGCTGCTGCTGGTGGCGATGGTGCTCGTGGCAGCATCCGTTTCCTTAAGATTTTTCCGCTTTGGTGGTGTGACCAAACTGGTGATAGCTGGCGTCGCGGCCGGCTTCGTGCTGTATGTTGCGACGCAGCTGTCGGAGGAGCTGGGCTCGTCCGGTATCGTCAATCCTGTGGTCGCAGCCTGGCTGCCCGCAGCGATCGGTGCGATGCTGGGCGCTCTCGCCCTCCTGCATCAGGAAGACGGGTGAATCGTACTGTGCCTATGGTTAATTTAGGATTGAGCGTATGGTTCCCGGCGTGAAACGCATGGCTCGATTTGCCGCGGCGACCGCCCTGGTTTCGAGCCTTGCCTCAGTCTTCGCCCTGGCGGGGACGGCTTTCGCCCAGGCTCCGGCGGCCGCCAAGCCGCAGGACCGCATGGTCGTCGACGCGCGCGAACTCGTCTACGACAACGACAAGAAGACCGTCTCGGCGGTCGGCGACGTGCAGATCCTGTATCAGGGCCGCACGATCGAAGCCGACAAGGTGACCTACGACCAGGCGTCGAAGCGCGTCATCGCCGTTGGCAATGCCCGGATCACCGAGGCCAACGGGACCGTCATCACCGGCGAGCGTTTCAACCTCACCGACGATTTCCGCGACGGCTTCATCGACTCGCTGCGGGTGGTGAACCCCGACCGGACGCGCTTTACGGCGCCGCGCGCCGAGCGCACCGACGGCGAGACCTTCATCTTCGAGAAGGGCATCTACACCGCCTGCGAGCCCTGTAAGGACAACCCCGAGCGGCCACCGCTCTGGCAGGTCCGTTCGGCCCGGATCATCCATAAGAAGGCCGAGCAGACGATTTACTACGAGGATGCCCGGCTCGAATTCGCCGGCGTGCCGCTCGCCTACATCCCGTATATGTCGGGCCCCGACTCGACGGTGAAGCGGAAGTCCGGCTTCCTGTCGCCGAAGTTCCTCAACACCGGGCCGCTCGGCTACGGCGTCGGCTTGCCCTATTTCCTCAACTTGGCGCCGAACTACGACCTGACCGTCACACCGACCTATCTGAGCCGGCAGGGCCTGCTCGGCCAGGTTGAGTGGCGCCATCGCCTGATGAACGGGTCCTACACGATCCGGGCCTCCGGCATCTTCCAGCAGGAGAAGGAGGCGTTCCTCGCCGCGCCGCTGGGCGCCGGTGACGACGAGTTCCGCGGCTCGATCCAGACCAACGGCAAGTTCTTCATCAACCCGCGCTGGACCTTCGGCTGGAACGCGGCGATGTCGACCGATCGCTGGTTCTACAAGAACTACCGCATCCTCAACGAGGCCGTCAGCTCGACGACCTATCTGCAGGAATCGATCTCGACCGCCTACCTCAACGGCCAGACCGCCACGGGCTGGTTTGACATGCGCGGCTATTATTTCCAGCCGCTGACCTCGACCGACTGGCAAAAGCAGCAGCCCGTCGTGCTGCCGGTGATCGACTACAACAAGCGCATCCACAAGCCGAGCTTCCTCGGCGGCGAGATCACGCTCAACGCTAATGTCACGCATCTGACGCGCGAGGCGGCGGCGTTCTCGCAGCTGCCGCGGCAGACGAACTATCTGATCAGCGGCACGACGACGACCGGCGTCGGCTATTCGCTCTATGACGGCTGCGCCGTCTATCAGAAGAACACCTGTCTCGTCCGCGGGCTGGCGGGCAATGTCGCCCGCGCCACCGCGGAACTGTCCTGGCGCCGCAACGTCATCGATTCCATCGGCCAGGTCTGGACCCCCTATGCCTCAGTCAGGGCCGATATCTTCTCGGTCAATCCGAACACGACGAGCTATGCGAACGCCAATGTGCGCACCATCGTCGACACGTCCGACGAGGTGTTCGGGCGCGCCATGCCGGCAATCGGCCTGATGTATCGCTACCCCTTCGTCGCCAAGACGTCCTGGGGCACGCACATTATCGAGCCCGTGGCACAGATCGTGGCGCGGCCGAACGAGACCAGCAGCCTGCGCGTCGCCAACGAGGATGCCCAGAGCCTCGTGTTCGATGCCAACAATCTGTTCGAGTGGAGTGGCAAGTTCTCCGGCTACGACCGCGTCGAGGGCGGCACGCGCGCCAATGTCGGTGCCCTCTACACCGGGCGCTTCGGCAAGGACGCCTTCGCCAATCTGCTGCTCGGCCAGTCGTATCACCTCGCGGGGCGCAACTCTTTCGCGACCGGCGACCTTGTCAATACGGGGCTGAATTCGGGACTGGAGACCAATACCTCCGATATCGTCGCGCGGGCTCAGGTCTCGCCGATGACCGGTCTTTTCTTCACCGGCGCGGCGCGGCTGAATGCCACCACCTATGAGGCGCAGCGCATCGATGCGGCGGCGACTTACGCCACCAGCGTCGTGACCACCTCGGTGGGCTATGGCCGCTACGAGCCTCAGCCTGATCTCGGTATCTTCCGCCGTCGCGAGGGCCTCTCGCTCAACGGCTCGGTGCTCGTGACCCCGAACTGGCGCTTGCGCGCCGGCGTCCTGTTCGACCTCGACAAGTACAAATACGACCGCGAGGTTCGGATCTCCCAGTTCACGACCTGGGCGGCATCGCCCTCGACAGTCACACAGCCGCGCTATATCGATTCGCGGCTGCTTCAGACGGCCTCGACCTCGTTCGGCATCAACTACACCGACGAGTGCACCGTCTTCGACGTCAGCTACTCGCAGAGCTATGCCGACCGCCAGAGCGGCGCGACCAAGGATACGCGCACCGTGATGTTCCGCCTCGAGCTGCGCACGCTGGGCGAACTCAGCTATTCGCAGAATCTCGACGGCTCCACGGTCGGCGACGGCGTGACCTCCAGCCGCTGAGCGACTCGGGTCCCAGCGCCGCGCAGCAGGCGGGAGACACGCCCCATGCCCCTCGCGCCTGCCGCGCCCCTCGCCCTCACCCAAGGTGATCCGGCTGGCATCGGGCCGGAGCTCGCGCTGCTCGCCTGGCTCCGCCGGAGCGAGCTGGCGCTGCCCGCTTTCGTCTGCCTCGCCGACATCGACCACCTCGCCAAGCTCGCCCGGCGCCTCGGCCTCGACGTGCCGCTGGCCGCCTGCGCCTGGGAGGAGGTCTCCTCCGTATTCGTCGAGGCATTTCCGGTGGTCCCGCTCGCGCCCGGACCGGCCGTCGAACCGGGACGGCCCGACCCGGCCAGTGCTCCCGGTACGATCGCGGCGATCACCGGCGCGGTGGCGGCCGTGCGGGAAAAACGGGCGAGCGCCGTCGTCACCAACCCGATCGCCAAATCCGTGCTCTACGCGGCCGGCTTCGCCCATCCGGGTCACACCGAGTTCCTAGCGCATCTGGCCAGCGATGGCGGCGAGACGCCGCTCCCGGTGATGATGCTGTGGTGCGAGGAGCTGGCCGTCGTGCCGGTCACCATCCATGTGCCGCTGCGGCGGGTGCCGGAGCTGCTGACGACGGAGCTGATCGTCCGCACCGGACGCATCGTCGCTGCGGGCCTGCGGCGCAGCTTCGGCGTCGAGCGACCGCGCCTGGCCCTCAGCGGGCTCAACCCCCATGCCGGGGAATCGGGCGCGCTCGGGAACGAGGACGATACGGTGGTCCGGCCCGCGATCGAGGCCCTACGCGCCGAGGGCATCGACGCCAGCGGCCCCTACCCGGCCGACACGATGTTCCATGCCCGAGCGCGGGCCGGCTATGACTGCGCCTTGGCGATGTATCACGATCAGGCGCTGATCCCGATCAAGACCATCGCCTTCGACGAGGGCGTCAACGTCACCCTCGGCCTGCCCTTCATCCGAACCTCGCCCGACCACGGCACGGCCTTCGACATCGCCGGCAAAGGCATTGCCCGACCCGACAGCCTGATCGCGGCGCTGCGGCTGGCGGCGCGCATGGCCGCGCAGGAGCAGGTCGTCGGATGAGCCAGATCGACACCCTGCCGCCGCTGCGCGAGGTCGTCGAGCGCCATGGCCTGATGGCGCAGAAGTCGCTCGGCCAGAACTTCCTCTACGACCTCAATCTGACCTCGCGGATCGCCCGCTCCGCCGGACCGCTGGAGGGTGAGACCGTCGTCGAGATCGGCCCCGGCCCAGGCGGGCTGACGCGGGCCCTGCTGGCGGCGGGTGCGGGCCGCGTCATCGCGATCGAACGCGACCGACGCTGCCTGCCCGCGCTGGAGCAGATCGGCGCGCATTATCCAGGCCGGCTCGAAGTGGTGGATGGCGATGCGCTCGCCGTCGATCTGTCGGAGCGGCTCGGCGGCGGCCCGGCACGGATCGTCGCCAACCTGCCCTACAACATCGGCACGCCGCTGCTCGTCGGCTGGCTCAGCTCCGAGGCCTGGCCGCCCTGGTGGACCTCGCTGACGCTGATGTTCCAGCGCGAGGTCGCCGAACGGATCGTCGCCACACCGGAGCAGCGCGCCGACTATGGCCGCCTGGCCGTGCTCTGCAATTGGCGCTGCGAGACGAAGATTCTGTTCGATGTGCCGCGGAGCGCCTTCGTGCCACCGCCCAAGATCACCTCAGCCATCGTGCAGCTGGTGCCGCGGGCCAGTCCAGAGCCCTGCGACCGCCGGCTGCTTGAGCGGATCACGCTCGCGGCCTTTGGCCAACGTCGCAAGATGCTGCGCCAGAGCCTGAAAGCGGTGCTGCCCGACCCTGGGGACTGGATCGAGGAGGCCGGGCTCGTGCCGACGGCCCGGGCCGAAGAGGTGCCGGTCAGCGGCTTCGTGCGTCTGGCGCAAACCCTGGCACCACGACTCTGACGTCGAGGCTCAGGGCAGCTGTTCCGACAGAAGGCCGTTGACGAACTCCGAGAGGCCGGTGGCGCGCTCGCGCTTCAGGCGCTCGGCGGTGAGGATCGCCTTCACCGATTCATAGGCTGCCTGCAGATCGTCATTGATGATCACGTAGTCGTATTTGTTCCAGCGGGCGATCTCGTCGCGGGCGTTGCCGAGGCGCTTGGCGATGACATCGGGCGCATCCTCGGCCCGGCGCACCAGCCGCGAGCGCAGCTCGGCCATGGAAGGCGGCAGGATGAAGATCGTCACGACGTCCGCCCGCGCCTTCGCGACGATCTGCTGCGTGCCCTGCCAGTCGATATCGAAGAGCACGTCCCGGCCGGCCGCCAGCGAGGCCTCGACCTCCTTGCGGGGGGTCCCGTAGCCATTGCCGTGCACCTCGGCCCATTCGAGCAGGTCGTTGTGCTGCTTCATCTGGTCGAAGGTCGGCCGGTCGATGAAGCGGTAATGCACGCCGTCGATCTCGGAGGGGCGCTTGGCGCGGGTCGTCACCGAGACCGAGAGATCGAGGTTGTTCTCGGTCTTGAGATTGCGCGTGAGGGTCGACTTGCCCGCACCCGAAGGAGAGGACAGGATCAGCATCAGCCCGCGACGGGCCGGGCGCGCCACTTCGGCCATCACCACTCACTCCACATTCTGAACCTGCTCGCGCATCTGGTCGACGACCGTGCGGAGTTCGAGGCCGATGCGCGAGAGACCGGCATCGCCCGCCTTGGCGCAGAGCGTCGAGGCCTCGCGGCCGAACTCCTGCGACAGGAAATCGAGCTTGCGGCCGATCGGCCCGCCCTGGTCGAGCAGCAGGCGCAGCGCCGCGACATGGGCGTGGAGCCGGTCGATCTCCTCGCGGATGTCGGCCTTCACGGCGAGCAGAGCCGCCTCCTGATGAAGGCGCTGCGGATCGAGCGCCTGGCTCGCCTCCAGCAGCAGCGCGACCTGAGTCTTGATGCGCTCGCGGATGGCGTCGACGCCGCGCGCGGGATGGCTCTCGGCGTCCTTGGTCAGACGCTCGATGGCGTCGAGATGGCCGCGCAGCACGGCCTCGAGCGCCCGCCCCTCGGCGGCTCGAGCGTCCTTGAGACCGGCCGCGACCTCTTCGAGCCCGGCGAGAACCGGCTTTTCGAGGGCCGTGAGCGTATCCCCGCCCTCCTCGGCGAATTCGACGACGCCACGGATGCCGAGCAGCCCGTCATAGGAAGGCGGTGTCACCGTCGCGGAGACTGGCAGCCGCTCGACCGATTGGAGCAGCGCCGCCAGCGCCGCCTCGTTGATGCGCGGACGTGGGGGGCCGGCATCGCTGGTGACCTGCAGGTTGACGTGGAGGGTGCCGCGCGCGAAGGCGCCGGTCAGGCGCTTGCGCGCCGCCTCGGCCAGCACTTCCAGCCCTGGCGGGACACGGACACGGATATCGAGGCCGCGTCCATTGACGCTGCGGATTTCCCAGGCCCAGGCATGGATGCCCACCGTCCCCGCCGCCCGGGCGAAGCCCGTCATGCTCTCGATCGCCAACTTCGTCCGCCTCCGCCCTTTTTGACGCGGCGGGACCGTAGTGGCGGCCCGGGCAAGGGGCAAGCGCGCCGTCGCGCGGCTGTCAGGAAACTGGGGACGGACCGGACGGGCGGCCTGCGCCGTCAGGGGCGCAGCGCGGGGATCTGCTTCGGCGAGTTCAGATCGAAGGTCTTGTTCAGCAGCGGATCGCGCGGCGTGCCCTCGGACGCGTCGAAGGCGCGCACCCGGCCACCGGCCAGCGCGGTGCCCTGCTGCGGCTGCCCCGCCGCCGCACGACGGTTGCCCGGCACGGGCCAGGTCTCGATCGCCTCCCCCTCGCTCGGCTGCGTGGCCGGCGCCTCGGAGCGCGTATCGGGCGATGGCGGCGGTTCGACCTTGTCGACGGAGGCTTCCGCCGGCGGCTTGCCGGGATCGCGGCGCGCCGCCTCGATCTGGCGCCAGCGCCCGACATTGCGGTTGTGCTGCTCGAGCGTCTCGGCGAAGGCATGACCGCCGCTGCCATCGGCGACGAAGTAGAGTTCCTTGGTGCGGGAGTGGTTGACCACGGCCTCCATGGCGGCGCGACCGGGATTGGCGATCGGCCCCGGCGGCAATCCGTCGATGACATAGGTGTTATAGGGCGTCGGCTGGGTGATCTCGCTGCGCAGGATCGAGCGGCCGAGCGTCCCCTTCCCGCCCACGAGGCCGTAGACGATGGTCGGGTCCGATTGCAGCTTCATGCGCCGGTTCAGCCGGTTGATGAAGACGCCTGCGACACGCGGGCGCTCGTCTGCGCGCCCGGTTTCCTTCTCGACGATCGAGGCGAGGACGACGAGTTCCTGCGGCGTCTTGATCGGCAGATCGGCGGGCTTGCGCTCCCAGATCCGCTGGAGAACGGCACGCTGATCGCGGGCCATGCGGTCGATGATCGCCTGCCGCCCGAAGCCTCGCGGGATCCGGTAGGTGTCGGGCAGGATGGAGCCTTCGCGCGGCACCTGGATGATGTCGCCGCTGAGCAGGTCGTTCTCGCGCAGGCGGGCGACGATCTGCTCGCTGGTCAGCCCCTCGGGGATGGTGATCGAATGCTCGACCACCTTGCCCTCGGCGATGATGTCGAGGATGTCCGCTTGGCTGGCGCGCGCCTTGAACAGGTATTCGCCGGCCTTGAGCTTGGTCCAGTTGCCGCTGATCAGCGCCGAGACGCGGAACACCCAGGGGTGCTCGATCATGCCCTCGCGCTGCAGGAGATCCGCGATCTCGGCCAGACCGCTATCCTTGGGGATGATGAGCACGCGGTCGCTGGCGAAGGGACCGGGCGAACGGCTCTGGCTCGACACGACGGCGATGCCCGCCCCGACCAGTCCGCCCAGCACGAGCAGCGCCGTAAACAGGCCGCTCATCATCGCCACGAACGGACTGCTGCGCCGCCGACGACGCGCCTTGGGCGGCGGCGCCGGCGGCGCAACCGGCTTCAGCGCCTCGCTGGGGCTCTTCGGGGCGACGCGGGGCGAATCGTTCACGGTCTCAGAACTCGCACTTGGGACTTCGTCACGGCAACGCCCGGCCCATCTTCCAGGAGACGGACCCGAGACGACGGCTATTCGGCCGGTCGCGATTGAACCGGATTCACGGCGCCTGCGAAAGCGAATTCGCGCTTCCATCGGAAGCGTGCACTCTAGCGCAGATTATGGCGAAAGCGCGCTTCGGCAGCGATCAGGCGTCGCCGGTGTAGCGCCGCATCACCAGCGAAGCATTGGTGCCGCCGAACCCGAACGAGTTCGACAGCACATGGTCGATCGCCCGCGGCTTCGCGACATGGGGCACGAGATCGAGATCGGTCTCGACGGAGGGATTGTCGAGATTGATCGTCGGCGGGACGATCTGGTCCCGGATGGCGAGGATCGAGAAGATCGCCTCCACCGAGCCGGCGGCACCGAGCAGATGGCCCGTCGACGATTTGGTCGAGGACATCGCCGGCTTCTTCGGCGCGTTGGCGAGGAGGCGCTCGGCGGCGCGCAGTTCGATCTCGTCGCCCAGCGGCGTCGAGGTGCCGTGGGCGTTGATGTAGTCGAGGTCGGACGCCGCGATCCCGGCGCGCTCGAGCGCGGCACTCATGCAACGATAGGCGCCGTCGCCGTCCTCGGCCGGAGAGGTGATGTGATAGGCGTCGCCCGACATGCCGTAGCCGATGACCTCGGCATAGATCCGCGCACCGCGCTCCAGCGCATGCTCGAGCTCTTCGAGCACGACAATGCCCGCGCCCTCGCCCATGACGAAGCCGTCGCGGTCGCGGTCATAGGGCCGCGACGCTTTTTCCGGCGTCTCGTTGAAGCCGGTGGACAGCGCGCGGCAGGCGCAGAAGCCGGCGATGCCGAGCCGGTTGATCGCCGATTCGGTGCCGCCCGCGACCATGACCTTGGCATCGCCGAGCGCAATCATTCGCGAGGCGTCGCCGATCGAATGGGCGCCGGTCGAGCAGGCCGTCACGACGGCGTGGTTGGGGCCTTTCAGCCCGTGCTCGATCGAGACGTAGCCGGCGGCAAGATTGCTCAGGCGGCCGGGAATGAAGAAGGGGGACAGCCGGCGGGGACCGCGCTCCTTGAGCAGGATCGACGCCTCGTAGATGCCGCCGAGACCGCCGATGCCGGAACCGATCGCGACGCCGGTGGCGATCTGGTCTTCGTAGCTTTCGGGCTGCCAATTTGCATCGGCCAGCGCCTGCTTGGCAGCGGCCATGGCGAAGACGATGAAATCGTCGACCTTGCGCTGCTCCTTCGGCTCCATCCACTCATCGGGATTGAAGGTGCCGTCGGTGCCGTCGCCGCGAATGATGTTGCAGGCAATCCGCGCCGGCAGATCGCTGCAGTCGAAGCTGGTGATGGGGCCGGCGCCGCTGGCGCCGGCGAGAAGGCGAGACCAAGTCGCCTCGACGCCGCAGCCGAGCGGCGTCACCATGCCCAGACCGGTCACGACCACGCGTCGCATCGGAAGACTACGTGAAACCATGGCTCTTTCTGCAGCGACCGACCTTGAAGTCGATCAGGCCGACTTCGACAGGAACTTCACGGCATCGCCGACGGTGACGATCGTCTCGGCCGCATCGTCCGGAATCTCGACGCCGAACTCTTCCTCGAAGGCCATGACGAGTTCGACCGTGTCGAGGCTGTCCGCCCCGAGGTCCTCGATGAAGTTCGCGCCATCCACGACCTTCTCAGGCTCGACGCCGAGATGCTCGACCACGATCTTCTTCACGCGCTCGGCGACATCGCTCATGGGATTTATCCTTAAAGATTGAACATGCAGCACCGAACCGCGCCGCAGAGAGGGACCGTCACTCCTGACCCCCGACGCACCGGAACTCGGTGCGGCCGGGCCGGAACTCGAAGCCTGCACAAACGCAACAACCGGGTTCCCGTCAAGTCCCCCGGATCGTGCGCAGCGGCCCGACGGCGCTAGTTAACACAGCCGATCTTGGCTGGCGAGAGCGCGAAACCACGGATCGAACTCTTCCAGAAAACCCGACAAGTCTTTCAGATCATTGTCATTCCGCCGTTGACATGAAGCGTCTGCCCCGTCACGTAGCCGGCTTCCGCACTGGCGAGATAGGCCACTGCCGCCGCCACATCGGCGCCCGTCCCCAGGCGACCCATCGGCACGTCGGAGAGGATGCCCTCGCGCTGCTTGTCGTTCAGAGCCTGGGTCATCGGTGACTCGATGAAGCCCGGCGCAACGACGTTGACGGTGATGTTGCGGCTGGCGACCTCGGCGGCGAGCGCCTTGGACATGCCGATCAGCCCGGCCTTCGAGGCGGCGTAGTTGCCCTGCCCCGGATTGCCGGTGGTGCCGACGACCGAGCCGATCGAGATGATGCGGCCATAACGGCGGCGCATCATCGACTTCACCGCCGCGCGCGAGAGGCGGAAGGCCGCCGTCAGGTTGATGGCGATGACGCTGTCCCAGTCCTCGTCCTTGAGGCGCAGGAAGAGGTTGTCCTTGGTGACGCCGGCATTGTTGACGAGGATGTCGAGCCCACCGAGCTTCTCCTCGGCTGCCGGCACGAGGGCCTCGACCGAGTCCTTGTCAGCCAGGTTGCAAGGCGCGACGACCGCTCGCTCGCCCAGTTCTGCGGCGAGCGCTTCCAGCGCCTCGGCGCGCGTGCCCGACAGCGCGACGCTGGCGCCCTGCGCATGAAGAACGCGCGCGATGGCCCCGCCCAGCCCCCCGGTGGCGCCGGTCACCAGCGCCTTCTTGCCCGTCAGATCCAGCATCGTCTCTCCCTTTCGGCGTTCTGCCGTTCTCTGTTGCCCATTCAGGGCTTGTAAGCGGACACGTCCTCGGCGGTTCCCACCGAGAGCGGCGTCGCAGTCGGCGCGATGCGCTTCACCAGACCGGCCAGCACCTTGCCGCTGCCGAGTTCGACGAAACGGTCGACGCCCGCGGCCGCCATCGCCTCGACGCATTCGCGCCAGCGCACCGTGCCGGTGACCTGCGCCACCAGCGAATCGCGGATCGCCGCCACATCCGACAGCGGCGCGGCACCGACATTGGCCATGACGGGAACGACCGGCGCCTGCATCGCGACATCGGCCAGCGCCGCGCGCATCGCCTCCGCGGCGGGCTGCATTAGGGAGCAATGGAAGGGCGCCGAAACCGGCAGCAGCATGGCGCGACGGACACCGCGCTCGCCGGCTAGCGCGATCGCCCGGTCGATCGCGGCCTTCGCGCCGGAGAGCACGACCTGCCCGCCGCCGTTGTCGTTGGCGGCCTCGCAGACTTCGCCCTCAGCCGCATCGGCAGCGATGGCGCGCGCCAGGTCGAGATCCGCTCCCAGCAGGGCGGCCATTGCCCCCTGCCCGGCCGGCACGGCCTTCTGCATCGCATCGCCGCGGATGCGCAGCAGGCGCGCGGCATCACCGATGCCGAAGGTGCCGGCGGCGGCCAGCGCCGAGTACTCACCCAGGGAATGCCCCGCGACGAAGGCGGCGTCACGTTTCAGATCGTGGCCAGCCTCGGCCTCGAGGACCCGCACCACCGCCAGGCTCACGGCCATCAGCGCCGGCTGCGCATTCGCCGTCAGCGTGAGTTCCTCCGCGGGTCCCTCCCACATCAGGGCCGACAGCTTCTGTGACAGGGCGGCATCGACCTCGTCGAACACGGCACGGGCGACGGGGAAGGCATCGGCCAAGGTCTTGCCCATGCCGACGGCCTGGGAGCCCTGGCCGGGGAAGATGAACGCGGTCGTCATGCGGAAGGCCTCGGATTTTCAAACGATTTGAGCCAGTTCACGGCGCTGTCACACTGCCTTGGAGTGCAAGTCAAGGCCGAAGCCGCCCGATCGGCCGGGTCGTCCGCGGCCAAAAGCCGATTTCGGTTGCATCGACGGGCTGCAACCTGTAACGACCGCCTCCTGCTTGTTCGGCCGGAGGCTGAACGGATGGCAGCGCTTTGGCCGGCTACCGGCTGTTGCGCTGCAGGCTCCCCCGGGCGCCGTCATCCCGTGTCTCCGCCTTCGATGAAATCCTGTCGGGCCTTATCCAGGGCTCGGAGGGCTCCGCGCCGGGCGAAGCAGGGTGAAAAAAGGAAGGCCAATCATGGCATTGTACGAGCATGTCCTGCTCGCGCGGCAAGACGTCAGCGCGCAGCAGGTCGAGGCCCTTGTCGAGACGTTCAAGGGCATCATCGAGGCGAATGGCGGCTCGGTCCCCAAGGTCGAGTACTGGGGCGTGAAGTCCCTCGGCTACCGCATCAAGAAGAACCGCAAGGCGCATTACTCGCTGCTGAACATCGACGCTGCCGCCGCGGCGGTCGCGGAGATGGAGCGCCAGATGCGCATTAACGAGGACGTCCTGCGCTTCCTCACCGTGCGCGTCGAGGAGCTTGAGGAAGGCCAGTCGGCCATGCTCCAGAAGCGCGACCGCGACGATCGTGGTGATCGCGGCGACCGCTTCGACCGTCCCGGCGGCGGCGACCGCTTCGACCGCGGCCCGCGTCGTGACCGTCCGCGTCGCGACGACGAAGCTGCTCCCGAAACGACCGGCGCGGAGGCCTGAGCCATGTCGACTGCATCCGCCGGCGCCCGTCGCCCCTTCTTCCGTCGCCGCAAGTCCTGCCCCTTCTCGGGCGAGGGCGCTCCGAAGATCGACTACAAGGATGTGCGCCTGCTCTCGCGCTACATCTCCGAGCGCGGCAAGATCGTGCCGTCGCGCATCACGGCGGTCTCCGCCAAGAAGCAGCGCGAGCTCGCCCAGGCGATCAAGCGCGCCCGCTTCCTGGGCCTGCTGCCCTACGTGATCCGCTGAGATCGCTTTCGCCTCCCGCTTTGGGGGCTCCAAGATCGACCGGCGGCGAGCGATCGCCGCCGGTTTCGACCACCCGACCAGTCGCCCTGTGGTGAAACCCCACCGGGTTCGTTGAGGCGAAAAGCCTCTCACCCTGCCCGGCCGATAGGCCCGGGAGCAGCGGGACAGCAGGACAGAGAATGATTCCGGCCGTCGGCATCGGCGCGGGCCTCGTAGCGGCCCTGCTCTTTTCAGTGGTGATCACCGGATCGCCGCTGGCCGTGCTGCTGTATTCGGCCGCCCCGCTTCCGATCTTCATCGCCGCGCTCGGTTGGAACCACCGCGCCGGGCTCTATGCCTCCGCCGCGGGCGCGCTCGCCGTGACGCTAGGCCTGAGCCTCCCGGCCGGCTTCGCCTTCGCCTGCATCATCGCACTGCCGGCCTGGTGGATCGCCTATCTGGCGCTGCTGGCGCGCTCCGACGAGAGCGGTGCCGTCGAATGGTACCCGCTCGGGCACCTGATGGTCTGGATCGCCGGCACGGCGACGCTCGCCAGCGTCGCCAGCGCCCTGGTGATGACAACCGATTACGAAACCTACCGCGCCGTCATCGCGCGGATCGTCGATAATCTCCTGGCGGAGATGGTGCGCAGCAAGATGCTGACCTTGCCGCAGGGGAAGACCGCCGCCGATCTCTCGGCCGATATCACGCCGCTGCTGGTGCGCGCCGTGCCGCTCGGCATCGCCGCCTCGATCGTCACCACCATCACCGCCAATCTCTGGCTGGCCGCCAAGACGGTGCAGTTCTCCGGCCGTCTGCCGCGGCCCTGGCCATTTATTCCCTCGACGACGCTGCCGCGCACGGCGCTGCCGCTTCTGGCGGTGGGTCTGGTCACCGCCATGCTCGACGGGTTCGTCGGCCTCGCCGGCGCCTCGCTGGTCGGCGCGCTGCTCGCCGCCTTCATGTTCTCCGGCCTCGCGATGCTGCACGACCTTTCGCGCGGCCAGACCTGGCGCACGCCGATGCTGATCAGCGTCTATGTCGCGCTGATCGTGATGCAGGCCGTGCTGACGCCGCTGCTGGCGCTCGCCGGCATGATCGACACCCTTCTCGGGCTGCGCAAGCGGGCCGCGATGCCTCCCCCGCCTCCCCAGGCCTGATCTTCAATTTCGAACCGCTCTCAAAGGAGACAACACCATGGAAGTGATCCTGCTCGAACGCGTCGCCAAGCTCGGCCAGATGGGCGACGTCGTGCGCGTCCGCGACGGCTTCGGCCGCAACTACCTGCTCGCCCGCGGCAAGGCTCTGCGCGCGACCGAGGAGAACAAGAAGCGCTTCGAGAGCCAGAAGATCGAGCTCGAGACCCGCAATCTCGAGCTGAAGTCGGAAGCCGAGTCGGTCGCCGAGAGCCTGGACGGTCTGAGCGTCGTGATGCTGCGCCAGTCGGGCGAGTCGGGCGTGCTCTACGGCTCGGTCTCGACCCGCGACATCGCCGAGGCGCTGACCGCCGAGGGCTTCCACGTTTCGCGCAGCCAGATCACGCTGAACGCGCCGATCAAGACGCTCGGCCTGCACACCGTCCCGGTCGTCCTGCATCCGGAAGTCTCGGTCACCGTCACCGTGAACGTCGCCCGTTCGGCCGAGGAAGCCGAGCGCCAGGTCCGCGGCGAGAACGTCACGGCCCGCGAGGAGTTCGACCTCGACGATCTCGGCCTCGAGGTCGGTGCGGCGCTGGCGGAAGCCGGCGAGGACGACCGCTGAGCCGATCGCTCGCTTCGTCAAGTCAAGGGCGCCGCGGCAACGCGGCGCCCTTTTTCGTTGCAGCCTGTGCAAAGGCGTGGATCGTCCAATCGCTGCTGGCATGATCCGTCAGAGTGGTAGAGTAAGCGCAGAGTCGGATAGCCGCAGACCCGAGACATTCGCGCCCTCATGGCCACAGCAACCGCCCTCGTCACCCGCCTCGAAACCCGCGAGGCCGAATACCGCGTCCAGCCGCACAACATCGAGGCGGAGCAGGCGTTGCTGGGCGCGATCCTGGTCAACAACGACGCTTTCTACCGCGTCTCCGATTTCCTGCTGCCGGACCATTTCTTCGAGCCGATCCACCAGCGCATCTTCGAGCTGACCGCGAGCCTGATCCGCGCCGGCAAGATCGCCACGCCGATCACGCTGAAAACCTTCGTCGGCGAGATGGATCTGGGCGGCTTGACCGCCTCGCAGTATCTGGCGCGATTGGCCGCGGAGGCGACGACCGTCATCAATGCCGGCGACTATGGCCGCACCATCTATGAGTTGGCGATCCGGCGGCAGCTGATCGGCGTCGGCGAGGATCTGGTCAATGTCGCCTATGACGCGCCCGTCGACATGGCGCCGCGCGAGCAGATCGAGGAGGCCGAGCGCAAGCTCTACGAGCTGGCGGAAAAGGGCCGCTACGAGGGCGGCTTCCAGAAGTTCGACGCGGCGCTCTACACCGCCATCGACATGGCCGCGAATGCCTATCAGCGCGCCGGCGGCCTCTCGGGCATCTCGTCCGGCCTCCGCGATCTCGACCAGCGCATGGGCGGGCTGCAGCCCTCCGACCTGATCGTGCTCGCCGGCCGCCCCGCCATGGGCAAGACGTCGCTGGCGACCAACATCGCCTTCAACATCGCCAAGGCCTGGCGCGGCGAGCGCCAGACAGACGGCACGATCAAGACGGTCGATGGCGGCATCGTCGCCTTCTTCTCGCTCGAAATGTCGGCCGACCAGCTGGCGACGCGTATCGTCGCCGAGCAGTCGGGCATCTCCTCCTACAAGATCCGGCAGGGCCGCATCACCGAGGCCGAGTTCGCGCGGCTGACCGACGTCGCGGCGCAGATCGAGAAGCTGCCGCTCTATATCGACCAGACCGGCGGCATCTCGATCGCCCAGCTCGTCGCCCGGGCGCGCCGGCTGAAGCGCCAAAAGGGCCTCGACGTCCTGTTCATCGACTATCTCCAGCTGCTGTCGGGCTCGGCCAAGAACGGCCAGAACCGCGTGCAGGAGCTGACCGAGATCACGACCAGCCTGAAGGCGCTCGCGAAAGAGCTGTCGGTGCCGATCATCGCGCTGTCCCAGCTCTCGCGACAGGTCGAAAGCCGCGACGACAAGCGCCCCCAGCTCTCCGACCTGCGCGAGTCCGGCTCGATCGAGCAGGACGCCGACGTGGTCATGTTCGTCTACCGCGAGGAGTACTACCTCAAGGGCAAGGAGCCGCGTCCCGGCACCGAGGAACACAACAAGTGGCAGATCGAGATGGAGGCCGCGCATGGCGTGGCCGAGCTGATCATCGGCAAGCAGCGCCACGGCCCGACCGGGACGATCGCGCTGCAGTTCGACGCCGATGTGACGCGCTTCTCCGACCGGGCCGACGAACTGAGGCTGCCTGACCGCGAATGAGCCCTTTCGATACGCCCGAGGCCGAGACCCGCGGCACGCTCCTCACCCTGGATCTCGGGGCGCTCGTCGCCAACTGGCGCGCGCTCGGCGCCCGCGCCGGCACGGAGGCCGGCGCGGTGGTCAAGGCCGACGCCTATGGCATCGGCATCGAGCCCGCCGTGACGGCGCTGTCGCGCGCCGGCTGCCGCAGCTTCTTCGTCGCGCATCTCTCGGAGGCCGTCCGCGCGCGTGCCGTCGCCGCCGAGGCGACGATCTACGTCCTCAACGGCCTCCTGCCCGGTCAAAGCGCCGCCTTCGCCCGCCACGACCTGTCACCGGTCCTGGGCTCCGTCGCGGAATTGCAGGAATGGGCCGCCTTCCGGCAGGGCAGTGGCGCGGTCAGGCCGGCGGCGCTGCATGTCGACTCAGGCATGAACCGGCTGGGGCTGGCGCCGGACGAGGCGCTGTCGCTCGCCGGAGACGGGTCCGAGCTCGTCGATGCGGCGGGTGTCGGCCTGCTGATGACCCATTTCGCCGCTTCCGAGGACGAGGGCGATCCGGCCAATGCGCGCCAGATCGCGGCCTTTGCCGGGATCGCCGCGGCGTTCCCGGAGCTGCCGGCCTCGCTGATGAATTCGTCGGGGCATTTCCTGAAAGGCTGCCCGGCCTACCAGCTGACCCGCCCGGGCTATGCGCTCTATGGCGGCAACCCGACGCCCGGCCAGCCCAACCCGATGCAGGCGGTCGTCTCGCTGCAGTCGCGCATCATCCAGCTGCGCGACGTCGAGGCAGGGACGCAGGTCGGCTATAATGGCCGCTGGACCGCGAAGCGCCGCAGCCGCCTCGCCACCATCTGCCTCGGCTATGCCGACGGCTATCCGCGCAACGCCAGCGGCACCGATACGGTGCCCGGCGGAACCGCGCTCGTGGGAGGCGTCCCCTGCCCCTTCGTCGGCTCGGTCTCGATGGACCTGATCATCCTCGACGTCACCGAGGCGCCGGAGAACGCCGCGCGGCGCGGCGAGCCGGTGACGCTGATCGGCGGCGCGCTCGATCTGGAGACGGTCGGCGCGGGGGCCAAGACGATCGGCTACGAGATCCTGACCAGCCTCGGCCGGCGCCATGCGCGGCGCTATGTCGGGGTTTGAGGTGAGCGGCTCCGGTGTCCTTCCAGGGCACGGCGCAGCCGTGAACCCGGAACCCGTGACGGGCCTCGACCTTTGTCGACCCCGGTGGGAAGCGCACAGCCGGTCGTGGATTCCGGGTTCTTCGCTGAAGCGAAGCCCCGGAATGACAGGTTAGCGATGGCCAAGCGCGGCCCCACCTATATCTGCCAGGCCTGCGGCGCGGTCTATCACCGCTGGCAGGGCAAGTGCGACGCCTGCGGCACCTGGTCGTCTCTGTCCGAGGAGGCGCAGGCGGCCCCGGTGCCCGGCGCGCGCGGGGCCTCGTCCGGCCGGGCGCGCGGACGCGTCTTCGCGCTGGAAGGGCTGAAGGGCGAGACGCAGGATGCACCGCGCATCGTCTCCGGCATCGGTGAACTCGATCGCGTCACGGGCGGCGGCTTCGTGCCGGGCTCCGTGCTGCTGATCGGCGGTGACCCCGGCATCGGCAAGTCGACGCTGCTGATGCAGGCCTGCGCGGCGCTCGCCTCGGCGGGCCGTCGCGTCGTCTACGTCTCGGGCGAGGAATCGACCGGGCAGGTGCGGCTACGCGCCGAGCGCATGGGGCTGTCGGAGGCGCCGGTCGAACTCGCGGCCGAAACCAATGTCGAGGACATCGTCGCGACGCTCGGTCAGGGGCTGCGGCCAGCCCTCGTCGTGATCGATTCGATCCAGACCATGTGGTCCGGCGAGGTCGAGAGCGCGCCGGGCACCGTGACGCAGGTGCGCGGCTCGGCCCAGGCGCTGATCCGCCATGCCAAGACCAGCGGCGCCTGCATGATTCTGGTCGGCCACGTCACCAAGGACGGGCAGATCGCCGGGCCTCGCGTCGTCGAGCACATGGTCGACGCCGTGCTGTCCTTCGAGGGCGAAGGCGCGCACGCCTTCCGCATCCTGCGCGGGCAGAAGAACCGCTTCGGCGCCACCGACGAGATCGGCGTCTTCGAGATGACCGGCAAGGGCCTGTCCGAAGTCTCCAACCCGTCCGCGCTGTTCCTGGCCGGGCGCGACCAGGCCGCACCGGGCGCGGCGGTCTTCGCCGGCATCGAGGGCACGCGGCCGGTGCTGGTCGAGATCCAGGCGCTGGTCGCGCCGACCTCGCTCGGCACGCCGCGGCGCGCCGTGGTCGGCTGGGAGAACAGCCGCCTGTCGATGGTGCTGGCCGTGCTCGAGACGCATGGCGGGCTGCGGCTGGGGCAGCATGACGTCTATCTCAACGTCGCTGGCGGTTTGCGCGTGAACGAGCCGGCCGCCGATCTGGCGGTGGCGGCGGCTCTCGTCTCCTCGCTGACGGGCGCGATCCTGCCGCCCGAATCGGTCTATTTCGGCGAAATCGCCCTGTCGGGGGCGATCAGGCCCGTTTCGGTCGCGGCGGCGCGGCTGCGAGAGGCCTCCAAGCTCGGCTTCGAGGCGGCGCTGATGCCGGCGGGCGGCGCCGATGCCGGCGACGGCGGCGGTCTTGCGCTACGACGCTTCGGCCATGTCACGGAACTCGTTGCCGATATCGCCGCGCGCGCGCCTCGCCGGGATGTGAAATGAGCCCGTCACAATAGTGACGCCGCGGGCGCGAGCGCGTATAGCAAACGCGATGCGGCCAGCCCATCTGTTGCAGGCCATTCCGAGACCATAACGAAGCGGCTCATCCATGCCTGTGACCATTCTCGATCTCGTCGTCATCGGCGTGATTCTGATCTCGGCTTTGCTGGCGGCGGTGCGCGGGCTGACGCGCGAGGTGCTCGCCATCGCGTCCTGGGCCGCGGCGGCCGCCGTCGCCTGGATCTTCCATCCGCAGCTGCTGCCGATCATGAAGCAGTACATCCCGAACGACACGATCGCGCTGATCGCGGCGATCGCCTCGCTGTTCCTGGTGACGCTGATCGTGGTGTCGCTGGTGACGGCGCGGATCTCGGATTTCGTGCTCGATTCGCGCATCGGCGCGCTCGACCGCACGCTCGGCTTCGTCTTCGGCGCGGGGCGCGGGCTGCTCCTGGCCGTGATCGGCTACCTGTTCTTCGCGGCGCTGGTCGGCGCCGACAAGATGCCGCCCTGGGCGCGCGACGCCAAGGCCAAGCCCATGCTCGAGGAAACGGGGCGCTCGCTGATCACCATGCTGCCGCAGGACGTCAACGCCGACTTCCTGAAGACGCTGCTGAAGCCGAAATCCGGCCCGGAGCCGACGGAAGCCCCGGCCGAAGAGCCGCGCCAGCCCGCCACCCCCGGCGCGGACCCGCAGCGCCGCACAGATGCCCCGAGCGCGACCGACCGCCAGGCCCTGCAGCGGGCCATCGACGGCACGCGCGCCGCCCCTGCCCCAACTCGCCCTTAATTCGCGCCTAGAAGCCCCTCGTCCCGCCGCCAGGAGCCCAGACATGGTCGCAGAATCCTCGATGAAGGCTTCGGCAAACGAGGCCGCCTTCGATCCCTATGCCGACCGGCTGCGCGAGGAATGCGGCGTCTTCGGCATCTTCGGGCATGCCGATGCGGCGGCGCTGACCGCGCTCGGCCTGCACGCGCTCCAGCATCGCGGCCAGGAGGCGGCGGGCATCGTCACCTTCGATGGTGGGCGTTTCCATTCCGAGCGCCGCCTCGGCCTCGTCGGCGATGCATTCTCGGAAGCGGCCGTGATCGACAAGCTGAAGGGGTCGCAGGCCGTCGGCCATGTCCGCTACTCGACCACCGGCGAAACCATCCTGCGCAACGTCCAGCCGCTCTTCGCCGAGCTGCATGGCGGCGGCTTCGCGGTCGCTCATAACGGCAACCTGACCAACGGCCTGACGCTGCGCCGCAACCTCGTCCGCGACGGCGCGATCTATCAGTCGACCTCCGACACCGAGGTGCTGTTGCATCTCGTGGCGCGCTCCCGCAAGCCGCGCTTCATCGACCGTTTCGTCGAGGCGATCCGCCAGATCGAGGGCGCCTATGCCTTCGTCGGCATCACCAACAAGAAGCTGATCGGCGCGCGCGATCCGCTCGGCATCCGCCCGCTGGTGCTGGGCGAACTCGACGGCGCCCCCATCCTGACCTCGGAGACCTGCGCGCTCGACATCATCGGCGCACGCTTCATCCGCGAGATCGAGAATGGCGAGGTGGTCGTCATCTCGGAGAGCGGCATCGAGAGCCACAAGCCCTTCCCGGCGGTGCCCGAGCGGCCCTGCATCTTCGAATACATCTATTTCGCCCGCCCCGATTCGATCGTGAAGGGGCGCAGCATCTATGAGCGCCGCAAGGCGATGGGCGCGCAGCTGGCGCTGGAATCTCCGGCAAAGGCCGACGTGATCGTGCCCGTGCCGGATTCCGGCGTTCCGGCGGCGCTGGGCTATGCGCAGGCGAGCGGCATTCCCTTCGAGCTCGGCATCATCCGCAACCACTATGTCGGCCGGACCTTCATCGAGCCGACGCAGAAGGTGCGCGAGCTCGGCGTCAAGCTGAAGCATTCGGCCAACCGCTCGGTGGTCGAGGGCAAGAGCATCGTGCTCGTCGACGACTCGATCGTGCGAGGAACGACCTCGTTCAAGATCGTGAAGATGATGCGCGAGGCCGGGGCGCGCGAGGTGCATTTCCGCATCTCCTCGCCGCCGATCACGCATCCCGACTATTACGGCATCGACACGCCCGATCGCGAGAAACTGCTGGCGGCGACGCATTCGCTCGAGCAGATGCGCGAATTCGTCGGCGCCGATTCGCTGGCCTTCATCTCGGTGGACGGGCTCTATCGCGCCATGGGCCATGAGCGGCGCGATCCGATCCGGCCGCAATTCACCGATCACTGCTTCACCGGCGATTATCCGACCTCGCTGACCGACGTGATCGGCGAGAGCGCCAAGCAGCAGATCTCGCTGCTGGCCGAGGCTGGCTGATCGAGAGGCCGGTCTCTCCGCAGCCCTCATCCTGAGGAGCCGCGGAACGCGGCGTCTCGAAGGATGATCCAGATTTCTCCGGAGCCCCATTAGGACATCCTTCGAGACGCGCCTTCGGCGCTCCTCAGGATGAGGGCTGCGGATGTGGGCACGGGGGACCAGGAATGACCCAACCTCTTTCCGGGCGCGTCGCGCTCGTCACCGGCGCCTCGCGCGGGATCGGTCGGGCGGCGGCGCTCGCCTTCGCCAAAGCCGGCGCCCATGTCGTCGCACTGGCGCGGACCAGCGGTGCGCTCGAGGAACTGGACGACGAGATCCGGGCCGAAGGCGGCAGCGCCACGCTGGTCCCGCTCGATCTCGGCGACGCTCCGGCGGTCGAGAAGCTCGGCCCGGCCCTGCTGCAGCGCTGGGGCAAGCTCGACATCCTCCTGGCCAATGCCGGTATCCTCGGCCCGCTCTCGCCGCTGACCCATGCCTCGCCCAAGGAGTGGGCCAAGGTGTTCGACACCAATGTCACGGCGAACTGGCGGCTGCTGAAGTCGGTCGAGCCCGCGCTGCAGGCCTCCGATTCCGGACGCGTCATCCTGATGTCCTCGGGCGCAGCCCACAAATGCCTCGCCTATTGGGGCCCCTATTCGATCTCCAAGGCGGCCGTCGAGGCGATGGGGCGCACCTATGCCGCCGAGACGGCGACGACGCCGCTCAAGGTGATGCTGGTCAATCCGGGGCCGCTGCGCACGCGCATGCGGGCTGAGGCGATGCCGGGCGAAGACCCGCTGACGCTGAAGACGCCGGAGGAGCTGGCGCCGCATCTGGTCGCCATCGCCTCGCCGAACTGGGCCGAGAGTGGCAAGATCTTCGACTTCCCGCAGGGCAAGGTGCTCAGCCCGCAGATGCCGGGCTGAGGTTCACGCGTCATGCTCTGGCGAAGACCCGAGCGTCTCTTGCCGCAGATTCTCGGGTCTTCGCCCGAGAATGACACGCGGGATCGTCACCCGGCGCGCTTGTTCCTGTCGTAGGGGTTGTCGCCGCCGCGGGTGTGCAGGCGGATCGGCGTGCCCGGCAGATCGAAGGCCTCGCGCAGATTGTTGACCAGATAGCGGGTGTAGGACACCGGCAGATGGTCGAGCTGGTTGCCGAACAGTGCAAAGGTCGGCGGGCGCGCCTTGGCCTGCGTCATGTAGCGGATCTTGATGCGCCGCCCCGCCACGGCCGGAGGCGGATGGGCCGAGAGCACGCCTTCGAGCCAGCGGTTGATCCTGGCCGTCGAGATGCGGCGGTTCCAGACCTCATAAGCGGTGAAGACGGCCTGCATCAGCCGGTCGATGCCTTCGCCGGCCAGGCCCGAGAGCGGGATGATCGGCACGCCGCGCACCTGCGCCAGGAGATGGCTCGCCTTCTCCTTCAGCTCGGCGAGGAGGCCGTTCTTGTCGGCCACCAGGTCCCATTTGTTGAGGCCAATGACGACGCAGCGGCCTTCGCGCTCGGTCAGGTCGACCAGCGTCAGGTCCTGCTTTTCGAAGGGGATGGTGGCGTCGAGGAGCACCACGACGACCTCGGCGAAGCGGATCGCACGCAGCGAATCCTGCACCGACATCTTCTCGAGTTTTTCCTCGATGCGGGCGCGCTTGCGCATGCCCGCCGTGTCGAACAGCTTCACCGGGCGGCCGCGCCATTCATAGTCGACCGAGATCGTGTCGCGGGTGATGCCGGCCTCGGGGCCGACGAGCAGCCGGTCCTCGCCGATCATGCGGTTGACCAGCGTCGACTTGCCGGCGTTGGGGCGGCCGATGATGGTGACCCGGAGCGGTTTGCTCGGGTCGTCATAGGCGCCCTCCTCCTCGCCCTCCGGCGCGGCGGCGGGGGCATCGACCCAGCGCTTGTCGCCATAGCTCTCGTCGAAGGGCTCGTCTTCCTCGGGCTCGACATCGACATAAGGCGCCAGCGCCTCGAGCAGGTCGGAGGTGCCCTCGCCATGTTCGGCCGAGAAGGGCACGGGATCGCCGAGGCCGAGCGAATAGGCTTCGAAAATGCCGTCCAGGCCTTTCTTCCCCTCCGCCTTGTTGGCCAGCAGGATGACGGGCTTCCCGGATTTGCGGACGAGGTCGGCGAAGGGCTGGTCCATCGGCGTCAGGCCGAGCCTGGCGTCGATCATGAACAGGATGACATCGGCCTGGGCGATCGCCACCTCGGTCTGGGCGCGCATGCGGCCGGCGAGAGAGCCGGGATCGGCCTCTTCCAGCCCCGCCGTGTCGATGATGGTGAAGCGCAGATGGCCGAGCGCGGCGTCGCCCTCACGGCGGTCGCGCGTCACGCCCGGCCGGTCATCGACCAGAGCGAGCTTCTTGCCGACGAGCCGGTTGAACAGCGTCGACTTGCCGACATTGGGACGGCCGATGATGGCGACAGTGGCGGTCATTCTGATTGCATATTCCGTTACGCCGTCATCCCGGACAAGCCGCGAAGCGGCGCCGATCCGGGATCCATGCCGGAACGCAGCACGGGCAGGCTCAGGCATGGATCCCGGGTCGACCAGCGGTCGCCCGGGATGACGGCGTCGAGTCTCGTTTTTGGCGACTTGCCCGCGATCGTCAGTTCTTCGTCTCGACCGGCCCGCCACGCACCAGAGCGAGGTAGAGTTCGGTGCGCTGGCGCAGGACGGCGGGGGATTGCGGGTCGGTGACGATGGCATCGAACCAGCGGCCGGCATCCTCGAAGAGATTGGCCTTGAGCGCGGCGATGCCGAGGAATTCGCGGGCCGAGTGGCGCCAGGCCCCCTGCGGCGTCGCCAGCGGCTCCAGAGCCGTCCGCAGTTCGGAAAAGGGCACGAGATCGACGCGCAGCATGCCGGCCCGCAAGCGGGCGAGATCACGATAGAGCTGCCCCAGCGAACCGTCGGCCGCGATCTGGTCGAAGGCAGTCGCTCCGGCGGCAGCATCGCGCTTGGCCGTCTCGGCCGCGAGGCGGAAGCGGGCGATCTGGCGGTACCCCGCCGGCGCGTTCGCAGCGAGTTCGCCGAGGATCGTCTCGGCCTCGGTCCCGTTGCCGTCGCGCGAGGCCTTGAGGGCCGCCTCGAGCCGGGCGCCGACGACCTGCGAGGCCTGCTGCTCGCGGTAAAGCCAGAACTGCCAGCCGGCCACGGCCGCAACCGCGAGAACGGCCAGGCCCGTGACGAGCCAGCCATATTTCTTCCAGAGCTCCGCCGCCTTGTCGCGGCGCACTTCCTCGTCAATCTCGCGGAAAATATCGGCCATGGTCCGTCAGATATCCTGTGTGGTGCTGCCCGGTAGCATTTCCACCCGGCAATGGCGAGCCGGAACAGGATTTTCCTGGGTCCGACGACGCATTCGTCATCAGGCTGGCAGTTAGGGGGAGCCCGGCTGGGCCCGATGCAGCAGGCTGCCGTCGCCGTAGGAGTAGAAGCGATAGTTCTGCGCGATCGCATGGGCGTAGGCCCGTTTCATCACGTCGAGGCCGCAGAAGGCGGAAACGAGCATGAACAGCGTCGAGCGCGGCAGGTGGAAATTGGTCAGCAGCAGATCGACCGCGCGGAAACGGTAGCCCGGCGTGATGAAGATCGCGGTGTCGCCCGAAAACGGCTGGATGACGCCGTCTTCGCCGGTCGCGCTTTCGAGCAACCGCAGCGAGGTGGTGCCGACGGCGACGATGCGCCCGCCTCTCGCCCGCACGGCATTGAGGGCTGCGGCCGTCTCGGGGGCAATCGTCCCCCATTCGGCGTGCATGCGGTGGTCTTGAGTATCCTCGGCCTTCACCGGCAGGAAGGTGCCGGCGCCGACATGGAGCGTGACGAGATGACGGGTGACACCCCTCGCCTCCAGCGCGGCCACGAGCTCGGGCGTGAAGTGCAGTCCGGCCGTCGGCGCCGCGACGGCGCCGTCCTTGCTGGCATGCATGGTCTGGTAGTCCTGCGCATCGGCGGCATCGGTCGCGCGCTTGCCCGCGATATAGGGTGGCAGCGGCAACTCACCCAGGCGGGCGATGGCCTCGTCGAGATGCGGACCGGCAAGCGCGAAGCGCAGCTCGACCTCTCCGCCCTCCGCCTTGGCGACGATCTCGGCCTGAAGGCGGCCGAGCTCGCAGGCGCTGCTCTCGGATTCGTCGCCGAAGGTGACGGTCTCGCCGAGCGCCAGCTTCTTGGCCGGTCGCGCGAAGGCGCGCCAGCGATCGGCCGCCTCGCGCTTGTGCAGCATGATCTCGATGCGGGCGGAGGCTTCGCCCCGTCGGCGGCGGCCATAGAGCCGCGAGGGGATGACGCGCGTGTCGTTCAGGACGAGCGCGTCACCGGGTTGCAGCAGCTGGACGAGATCGCGGATGCCGCGATCCTCGAAGGGCTGCGGGGCATCGGGCCGGACGACGAGCAGCCGCGCCGCATCGCGCGGGCTGACGGGCCTCAGCGCGATGCGGTCTTCGGGCAGGTCGAAGTCGAAGAGCCCGACATCCACGGCGATGTCAGGCCGCGTCGGCCATCACCTTCATCGAGACGATGGAGTCGGGGTCGCGCACGGGCTCGCCGCGCTTGATGTTGTCGACATTCTCCATGCCTTCCACGACCTGACCCCAGACCGTGTACTGCTTGTCGAGGAAGCGGGCGTCCTCGAAGACGATAAAGAACTGGCTGTTGGCCGAGTTCGGGTTCTGGGCGCGGGCCATCGAGCAGATGCCGCGGACATGCGGCTCGGCGTTGAACTCCTGCGCCAGGTCCGGGTGCTTCGAGCCGCCGGTGCCGGTGCCGTGCGGGCAGCCGACCTGGGCCATAAAGCCGTCGATGACGCGGTGGAAGACGATGCCGTCATAGAAGCCCTCGCGCGCGAGCAGCTTGATGCGCTCGACATGCTTGGGCGCGAGGTCGGGGCGCAGCTTGATCACCACCTTGCCCTTGGTGGTTTCCATGACGAGGGTGTTCTCGGGATCGAGCGACATCAGATCGGCCTTTCATTAGACGGCGCGCGGCCGTGGAAGCGGATGGACAAGGGTCGCCCCGCGATAGCGGCTCCGAGCTGCGGCGACAACCTCATAGGTGTGCAGCTGCGAACGGCCGCAACGACGGAGTCGGTGAAACGACGGCGCAGATCGGACTCGGTGTTCTGCGTCTGCCAGGTCACGCGCGGCTGCCCGAAGAGCGAGCCGTCGCGGCGCAGGCTGAAGCGCACCGTCGCCATCGCACCGCTTTCGGGACCATCCATCGCGGGCGGAGTCCAGCAGCGCCGCAGTGCCGGGGCGATGTCGGCGAGGCGGTCGAGCGCGCCGCCGTCGGGCGACTTCATCGCCGGCTCGACGGTGCCGACCACACCGATCTCGCCGCTGCCCGGACGTGGCGCCGACGGGACCGGTCGTATCGCGGCACCCGGCCCGTCGGCATCGCCGCCGAAGCGGCCACCGACGCCGGGAAGGTAGCGCTGGCCCGAGGGGGGCGGCAGCACCGGGTTCTGCGACCCGGAGGGTGGCGGCAGGACCGGGTTCTGCGATCCCGATGCCGGTGGCAGGCCGAGATCGGTCGTACCCTGGGCAACGGCCCCGTCCGCCGCGAGCGCGAGCAGAGCGAGGGCGAGCGCACCGCCGACGGCGCGCTGCGCCCTGCCCGCCATCGGGTTACTTCGCGTCCGACTGGAGACGCATGCGGATGATCTTGTCGGGGCCGCTGACCATGCCGCTGCCGGGAGCCCCCTTCTTGATCTTGCGGACGGCCTCCATGCCCGAAACGACCTCGCCGAAGAGGGTGTACTGGCCGGTCAGCGAGCCGCAGCCCTCATAGCAGATGAAGAACTGCGAATTCGCCGAATCGGGGGACTGCGAGCGGGCCATGCCGACCGAGCCGATCTTGTAGGGGGTGGGCGTGAACTCGGCCTTGATGTTGGGCAGGTCGGAGCCGCCGGTGCCCGTGCCCGTCGGATCGCCGGTCTGGGCCATGAAGCCGTCGATGACGCGGTGGAAGACGATGCCGTCATAGAAGCCGCGCTTGGTCAGCGTCTTGATCTGCTCGACATGCTTGGGCGCGAGATCGGGCCGCAGGCGGATCGTCACCGGCCCGTCCTTGGTCTCGAGGATCAGGGTGTTGGCGGGGTCCGGCGTCTGGGCGCCGACGGGGGCCGCCGCGAGGCCGAGCGAGGCGAGAAAAGCGAGGGTGGCAAGCGAGTTGCGCAGCATGATCGTCTCCTGGGCCGCCGGACACCGGCGTGTCTGTCAACGCGGGCGTCGTAACGGCATCCTTTGGCCGGAACAAGGCGCTTGCGGGGCCCTCTAGCACGATGTTGCACCGCACAAGTGCAGCGCAGAATAAATTTGCAAAAAGTTGAGGCTCCGCCTGCCTAAAGTGATGACAAGCGTATGGCGATCGGTTATCAAACCCTTGCTGGACACGCTTTGTTGATCGAAGCGCCGCGGACCAGGTCTCGGGAGGACAAACGCCCGCCAAGTATACGAGTCGCACTCAGGAAGATGTGCGCCGTTACTGCGGTAAAAACAGACTAGAGAAGGCAAGGCATCGGCCTTGCCTTTTTCTTTGTCTGCTGTCCGGCGAAGGCAGCGCCGCCGCTCCGCTCCGGGGCTCAGATGTCGAGCGCCGCCCAGCCATACCAGACGAAGAGGAAGACCACCGCCGCGATCAGCGTGGTGATGACGGCCTTCCGCATCAGGCCCGGCAGAGCCGGCGCGCCGGGCTCGGTGCCCTCGACGACCTCTCCGCTCTCGACCTGGCTGCGGATGCCGAAGGGCAGCACCGCGAAGAGCACGGTCCACCAGATCACGAAATAGACGGCAAAGGCGCTGGCGAAGGTCATCGGCGCTCAACTCCCTCGGCGCCCGCCAGCGCGATGCAGGAGAAGGCGACGCGCGCCTGAGTCGGGACGCCGAAGCGGGCGGTGTGGCGCGCCGGCAGTCCGCCCGGGAAGTGCTTCACATATTCGGCGTTGCAGGCGGCATAGTCCGCCGGATCGGTGATCAGCATGGTCATCTGCACGACGCGTGCGAGCGAGCTGCCCGCCTCCGTCAGGATCCCGGCGATATGGGCCAGCGCGTTGCGCACTTCGTCTGCCTGCGTCTCGCCACGGTGGATGCCGCGGGCGGGATCGTGCGGTGCGGAATGGCCGGAGACGAAGACGAGGCCGCCGGCACGTGTCGCCGCGCTGAAGGGCCGCGGCGAACCGGGCTCCGGCTGGCCGAAGAAGCTGATCGGGGACGCGTCCATCGCCTCAGGCCTGCTCGAGTTCGACCAGCGTGCCGGTGAAGTCCTTCGGGTGCAGGAAGAGGACGGGCTTGCCGTGCGCGCCGATGCGCGGCTCGCCCGTGCCCAGCACCCGCGCACCCTGCGCCTTCAGCCGGTCGCGCGCGGCGAGGATGTCGTCGACCTCGTAGCAGATGTGGTGGATGCCGCCATCGGCATTGCGCTCGAGGAACTTGCCGATCGGGGACTCGGCGCCGAGCGGTTCGAGCAGCTCGACCTTGGTGTTCGGCAGTTCGACGAAAACGACCGTGACGCCATGCTCCGGCTGCGGCAGCGGCTGCGAGACGCGGGCGCCGAGCGTGTCGCGATAGAGCGCGGTCGCGGCCGCGAGATTCTTCACGGCGATGGCGACGTGGTTGAGGCGTCCGATCATGGTGCTCCCCTGCTGGTTCCGGCCGATCCTAAACCTCGATCACGAGCGCATGCACCAGCGGCTTCTTGCCCCACTCCTCGTTGACCGCACTGCGCAGACCGCGCTCGAGCGCGTTGCGCAGCGCTTCGGGGTCGCGCCGGCGCGCCTTGGGGATGCCGTCGATCAGCTCGGACACCGCATCGGCGACATATTCGTCGAAGCCGGTGCCGTCGCGCGTATAGGGCGGCAAGCCGAGCACCGCGATCTCCGGATCGCCGGCGAGACCGCCCTTCTCGTCGATCGCCACTGCGACCGAGATCATGCCGACGAAGGACAGCCGGCGGCGCTCGGGAATCGTCTTTTCGAGTGCGTTCACCAGAAGGTTGCCGTCCTGGTAGAGCCGGCCATGGGTGACCTCGTCGATCTTGCCGGCGCCCTCGGGCGCGATCGCGACGACATCGCCATTGCCGGCGCGCACCACCGTCTTCACGCCGAGCCCGCGGGCGAAAATCGCATGCTCGGACAGGTGCAGATCCTCGCCATGGGCGGGGATCACGATCTGCGGCTTCAGCCAGCCATAGAGGCGCGCCATCTCCTCGCGGCGCGGATGGCCGGAGACATGGACCAGATGGGTGCGGTCCGTGATGATCTCGATGTTGTCGCGGGCGAGCGCGTTCTGGATGGCGCCGACCGCCTTCTCGTTCCCGGGAATCGTGCGCGAGGAGAAGATCACCCGGTCGCCGGGCGAGAGCGCGATCTCGGGATGGTCGTCGGAGGCGATGCGGGAGAGCGCGGCGCGCGGCTCGCCCTGGCTGCCGGTGAGCAGGCAGACGACCTTGTCGCGCGGCAGGTAGCCATAGGTGTCGGCCGAGCGGAAGGCGGGGATGCCATCGAGATAGCCGCATTCGCGCGCGACATCGATGACGCGATCCATGGCGCGGCCGACGACGACGACCTCGCGCTGGTCGGCCATCGCCGCCTCGGCCACCGCCCGCAGACGAGCGACGTTCGAGGCGAAGGTGGTGACGGCCACGCGGCCCGGCGCGGAATGGACGAGTTCCTTGAGCTTGGCCGCGACATCCGCCTCGCTCGGCGAGGTGCCGTCGCGCATGACATTGGTCGAGTCGCAGACCAGCGCCAGCACGCCCTCCTCGCCGAGTTCGCGCAGGCGCTTCTCGTCGGTCGGCAGACCGACCTGGGGCGTCGGGTCGATCTTCCAGTCGCCGGTATGGACGACGAGGCCGACGGGGGTGCGGATGGCGAGCGCGTTCGATTCGGGGATCGAATGCGCGACCGGCACGAACTCGATGTCGAAGGGGCCGAGCGTGATCCGGCCGCCCTGCGCGACGGTATGCATCGGCACCTTGGGCGCACCGGGCTCCGAGAGGCGGCGCGTGGCGAGGAGGCCGGCCGCGAATTGCGTGCAGTAGACCGGGGCGCGCAGCGAGGGCCACAGCGCTGCGAGCGCGCCGATATGGTCCTCGTGGGCATGGGTGATGATGATGCCGAGGAGGTTGGCCCGCTCCTCGACGATGTAGCGCAGGTCCGGCAGGACGATGTCGACGCCCGGAACCTCGGGCCCCGCAAAGGACAGGCCGCAATCGACCAGAATCCATTTCCGCCTGCCCTCCGGCCCATAGCCGTAGAGAGCGGCGTTCATGCCGATCTCGCCGAGGCCACCGAGGGGAACGAAGACGAGCTGGTCTTTGGAGCGGGTCACGAAGAGTCCTGACTGGTCGGCAGCCGGCGACGCCGGGAGGATGGGGGAGCCCTAACACGCGGCGCCGCAGGGCTCCATAGCGGCGGCATGTCGCCCATGTGCCTAAGCGGGGGGCGCCGTCAGCGGGGCGCATCCTCCACAACAGCGGCACCGAAGAACAGATCGCCGGCATCGAAGGTTTGTGTCCCCGTCGACGTCTCGAGCAGCAGCCGGCCGCCGGGGTCGAGGCCGACGAAGACGCCGGTGACGGCGCCCGAGGGCGGCCGGATCGTGATCGTTTCGCCGAGGAAGGCCGCCCGCTCCAGCCAGGCCTCTCGGATGGGGCCGAAGCCGCCGGGCCGGCACCAGATCGCGAAACGCTGTGCCCAGGCCTCCGCCAGCGCCTCCAGCACCGCCTCGATCGTGACATCGGGCGCATGGGCGCGCAGGAAGCTCGCAGGATAGGGCGTCCCTTGCGCGCAGGACGCGATGTTGATGCCGAGGCCCGCGATGACGGCGAAGCGCCCTGCCCCGCTCTCGCCTTCGAGCAGCAGACCCGAGCATTTGGCGCCGTCGATCAGGAGATCGTTCGGCCATTTCAGCGCCAGCCGCGGCGCCACGAGCCCGGTCACGCGGGCGGCGGCATCGTGCAACGCCAGCCCCGCGACGAAGCCGAGCTGCGGCGCGAGCGCCGGCTCGCACGGGTTCACCAGAAGAAGGCTGGCGTAGAGATTGCCCGGCGGCGAGGTCCAGTGCCGGCCATGGCGGCCGCGCCCGGCATTCTGGCTGCGGGCGACGATCCAGAGCAGGCCGGGGTCGCCCTGGTGGAGCGCGCGCCGCGCCTCCTCCATGGTCGAGCCGACCTCGTCGCGGATGATCAGCCGGTAGCCGGCGGCGCGGGCGGCCTCACCGAGCATATGACAGATCCGGCCACCTCGCCGTCATCCCGGGCGCAGCGAAGCGGAGACCCGGGATCCATGCCTGAACGGTTCCGGCATGGATCCCGGATCGGCGCGGCTTTGCCGCTTGTCCGGGATGACGGCGGTGGTTCAGGAGGGCTCCCGGAAGCGCCAAGCTCAAAACAGCGACTTCGCCGCAGCCCCGGCCGAGTTCAGCAGCGGGGCCGGCAGCAGCGACAGCGCCATCACGAAGAGCGCCGAGATCAGCAGCACCGCGCGAACGCCGATGTCGCCCTTCTCGAAGGCCGGCTTGGGCTCGTCGAAATAGATCACCTTGACGAGGCGCAGATAGTAATAGGCGCCGATCACGCTGGTGACGACGCCGACCACGGCGAGCACGTAGAGCTTGGCGTCGATCGCGGCGAGGAAGACGTAGAACTTCGCCCAGAACCCGGCGAGCGGCGGGATGCCGGCGAGCGAGAACATCATCATCGACAGCGCGAAGGCCATCCAGGGATTGGTCCGCGACAGGCCGGCGAGCTCGCCGATCTCCTCGACCGGCTTGCCGTCGCGGCGCATCAGCAGCACGCAGGCGAAAGCCGCCAGCGTCGTCGCCAGATAGATCGCCATATAGACCAGCACGCCCTGGACGCCGCTGACGGTGCCGGCCGCGAGACCGACGAGCGCGTAGCCCATATTGGCGATGGAGGAATAGGCGAGCAGGCGCTTGATGTTGGTCTGGCCGATCGCAGCAAAGGCGCCGAGCGCCATCGAGGCGATGGCGATGAAGATCACGATCTGCTGCCACTCATGCAGCGCGCCCGGGAAGGCGCCGACGAAGATGCGCACGACCATCGCCATCGCCGCCATCTTGGGTGCGGAGGCGAAGAAGGCGGCGACCGGGGTCGGTGCGCCCTCATAGACGTCCGGCGTCCACATGTGGAAGGGCACGGCGGAGATCTTGAAGGCGACGCCGGCGGCGATGAAGACGATGCCGAAGATCAGACCGAGGCCGGCATGGCCGTGCTGCACGGCCGCGGCGATGCCCGGATAGGTCACCGTGCCCGTGAAGCCATAGACCAGCGAGGCCCCGTAGAGCAGCATGCCCGACGAGAGCGCGCCGAGGACGAAGTATTTCAGGCCCGCTTCCGTCGACCGGGCGTTGTCGCGGTCGAAGGCGGCGACGACATAGAGCGCCAGCGACTGCAGTTCGAGGCCGACATAGAGGCTGATGAGATCGTTCGCCGAGATCATCATCATCATGCCGATGGTGGCGAGCACGACCAGGATCGGGAACTCGAAACGCATCGAGCCATCGCGGCGCAGGCTGTCGGCCGAGAGCAGGATCGCGGCCGCCGCGCCCAGCAGCGTCAGCACCTTGAAGAAGCGGGCGAAGCCGTCGGCGATGAAGCCGTCATTGAACGTCAGAGCCCGGCCCGTGCCAGACAGCACCAGGACGAGCGTCAGCGCGAACAGCGCCAGCGCCACGCCCTCGAGCAGGCGCGTCGCCTTCTCGCCGCGGATCGCGCCGACCAGCACCATCGCGATGGCGCCGATGGCGAGGACGATTTCCGGGAGTGCCGGGCCGAGAGCGGGCAGAGCCATCCTGCGAGACCTTACTGAACGACCAGCATCGCCGTTTTCGCGGCGGTGAGAGCGGCCTGATAATTCTTGATGAGCGCTTCGGTCGGCGCGGCGAAGGCGTCCAGGATCGTGCCCGGGCGGATGCCGTACCAGACGGTCAGCAGGACGAGCGGGACCAGGATCGCCATCTCGCGGCGATCGAGATCGGCGATGTCCTTCAGCTCGGGCTTGACCAGTTCGCCGAAGACGACGCGGCGATAAAGCCAGAGCGCATAGGCGGCCGAGAGGATGACGCCCGAGCAGGCGATGAAGGCGACCCAGGGGTTGGCGCGGAAGGCGCCCATCAGCGTCAGGAACTCGCCGACGAAGCCGGCCGTGCCCGGGAGGCCGACATTGGCCATGGTGAAGACCATGAAGATGACGGCGTAGACCGGCATTCGGTTCACCAATCCACCATAGGCCGCGATCTCGCGGGTGTGCATGCGGTCATAGATCACGCCGACGCAGAGGAAGAGCGCGCCGGAGACCAGGCCATGGCTGACCATCTGGAACATCGCGCCCTGGATGCCCTGCGGCGTCAGGGTGAAGAGGCCCATGGTGACGAAGCCCATATGCGCCACCGAGGAGTAGGCGATGAGCTTCTTGATGTCCTCCTGCATCAGCGCCACCAGCGAGGTGTAAACGATGGCGATGACCGACAGCGCGAAGACGAAGGAGGCGAAATAGGCCGAGGCCTCCGGGAACATCGGGATGGAGAAGCGGATGAAGCCGTAGCCGCCCATCTTCAGCATGATCGCGGCAAGCACGACGGAGCCGGCGGTCGGCGCCTCCACGTGGGCGTCGGGCAGCCAGGTGTGGACCGGCCACATCGGCATCTTCACCGCGAAGGAGGCGAAGAAGGCCAGCCAGAGCCAGGTCTGCATGCCGGCCGGGAACTTGTGCGCCAGCAGCGTCGGGATGTCGGTGGTGCCAGCGTTCCAGTACATCGCCATCAGCGCCAGCAGCAGCAGCACCGAGCCCAGCAGCGTGTAGAGGAAGAACTTGTAGGAGGCGTAGACGCGCCGCTTGCCGCCCCAGATGCCGATGATCAGGAACATCGGGATCAGGCCGCCCTCGAAGAAGAGGTAGAACAGCACGAGGTCGAGCGCCACGAAGACGCCGATCATCAGCGTCTCGAGGATCAGGAACGCGACCATGTATTCGCGCACCCGCTTCGTGATCGCATGCCAGGACGCCAGGATGCAGAACGGCATCAGGAAGGCGGTCAGCACCACGAAAGGGAAGGAGAAACCGTCGACGCCGAGCTTGAACTGGATGGCGTCGGAGACCCAGGCATGGGTCTCGACCATCTGGAAGCCGGGATTGGCGGGGTCGAACTTCGCCCAGGCGACGCAGGCCAGGACGAAGGTCGCGACCGTGGCGGCGAGCGCGGCATAGCGCGCATTGGACTCGACCGAGGCCTGGTCGCCACGCTGCGCCAGGATGAAGGCCGCGCCGACCAGCGGCAGGACGAGAAGACCGGTGAGGATTCCGAAACCGAACATCATCTCACCCGCGCGCCACGAGATACCAGGTCACCAGGCCCGCGACGCCCATGAGCATGGCGAAGGCATAGTGGTAGAGATAGCCGGTCTGCAGCCGCACGACCCGGTTGGTGACGTCGACGACGCGGGCGGAGATGCCGTCCGGGCCCATGCCGTCGATGACGAAGCCGTCGCCCTTCTTCCAGAGAAATTTCCCGATCCACATCGCCGGCTTCACGAACAGGAAGTCGTAGATCTCGTCGAAATACCACTTGTTGAGCAGGAAGCGGTACAGGACCGGATTGGCGGCGGCGAGCTTGCCCGGCACGTCAGGCCGGCGGACATACATGTACCACGCCAGCGCCAGGCCGATCAGCATGGCGACGAAGGGCGACCAGATCACCCATTTCGGCACCTCGTGCATCTCGTGCAGGATGTGGTTGTCCTTGCCCGTGAAGAGCGCGGCTTTCCAGAAGTGCTCGTAGTCGTGGCCGATGAACGCCTCCTTGAAGGCCCATCCGGCGCCCAGCGCGCCGAGCGAGAGCACGGCGAGCGGAATCAGCATCACCAGCGGGCTCTCATGCGGCTTGTGGTCATGGCCATGGCCGTGGTGGTCGTCATGCGCATGAGCGGCATGGGCGTGGGCGTGATCGTCGTGACCATGGGCGGCGTGAGCCTGATCAGCATGACCATGCGCGTCGTGGCCGTGGCCGGCCCAGCGCGGCTTGCCCTCGAAGGTCATGAAGTAGAGCCGCCAGGAGTAGAAGGAGGTGAAGCAGGCGGCGACGACCAGCAGCACGAAGGCGTAAGACGCCGCGAAGCCCTTATGCGCCACGGCGGCATAGGCGCTCTCGATGATCGCGTCCTTGGAGAAGTAGCCGGCGAGCAGCGGGAAGCCGGTCAGCGCCAGCGTGCCGATCGTCATGGCGGCGGCCGTCAGCGGGATGTGCTTCCGCAGTCCCCCCATGTTCCGCATGTCCTGCTCGTGATGCATCGCGTGGATGACCGAGCCGGCGCCGAGGAACAGCAGCGCCTTGAAGAAGGCGTGGGTGAAGAGGTGGAAGACGCCGGCCGAATAGGCGCCGACGCCCAGCGCGACGAACATGTAGCCGAGCTGCGAGCAGGTCGAATAGGCGATGACGCGCTTGATGTCGTTCTGAACGAGGCCGACCGTGGCGGCGAAGAAGGCGGTCGTCGCGCCGACGACGATGACGACGGTGAGCGCCACAGGTGCGTATTCGAAGATCGGCGACAGGCGCGCCACCATGAAAACGCCGGCGGTGACCATGGTCGCCGCATGGATCAGGGCCGAGACCGGGGTCGGGCCCTCCATCGCGTCCGGCAGCCAGGTGTGCAGCAGGAACTGGGCCGACTTGCCCATCGCGCCCATGAACAGCAGCAGCGCAGTCAGCGTCAGCGCGTTCCAGTCATAGCCGAGGAAGCGGAAGCTCTTCTCGGTCAGGCCGGCGATCTGCGGGAAGATGGTGTCGAAGGCGACCGAGCCGGTCAGCACGAAGACCAGGAAGATGCCGAGCAGGAAGCCGAAATCGCCGACGCGGTTGACGATGAAGGCCTTCATGGCGGCGGCGCAGGCGGAGGGCTTCTGGTACCAGAAGCCGATCAGCAGATAGGAGGCGAGGCCGACGCCCTCCCAGCCGAAGAACATCTGCAGCAGGTTGTCCGCCGTCACCAGCATCAGCATGGCGAAGGTGAAGAGCGAGAGATAGGCGAAGAAGCGCGGCCGGTGCGGATCCTCGTGCATGTACCCGATCGAGTACAGGTGCACGAGCGAGGAGACGGTGTTCACGACGACCAGCATCACCACGGTCAGCGTGTCGATGCGGAAGGCCCAGTCCACCTGCAGCCCGCCCGAGGACATCCAGGTCGCGACCTGGACGCGCGTGGTGCCCGAGCCGAAGCCGACATTGAAGAAGGCGATCCAGGACAGGACGGCCGAGACGACGAGCAGCGAGGTGGTGACGATTTCCGAGCCGCGCGCGCCGATCAGCCGGCCGAAGAGGCCGGCGATCAGGAAGCCGATCAGGGGGAGGAAGACGATCGCGTGATACATGGGGCGGATCCGGGCGCTGGCGCCTCAGCCTTTCATCATGTTGATGTCTTCCACCGCGATCGTGCCGCGGTTGCGGAAGTAGACGACGAGAATGGCGAGGCCGATCGCCGCCTCGGCCGCCGCCACCGTCAGGACCAGCAGCGCGAAGACCTGCCCGACGATGTCGTTCAGGAAGCTCGAGAAGGCGACGAAGTTCAGGTTGACCGAGAGCAGGATCAGCTCGACCGACATCAGGATGACGATGACGTTCTTCCGGTTCAGGAAGATGCCGAGCACGCCCAGCGTGAACAGGATCGCGCCGACAGCGAGATAGTGGCCAAGGCCGATCATCAGACGGTCTCCTCCGGCAGGGCCGCGCCCGGCTGCACCTTCTTGACGTCCATCGCGGTCGCCTTGGTGCGGGCGTTCTGCTGCACGATGTCCTGGCGCTTGATGCCGACGCGCTCGCGCAGGGTCAGCACGATCGCGCCGATCATCGCGACGAGCAGGACGAGGCCCGCCGCCTGGAAGTAGTAGACATATTGCGTGTAGAGTACCCGCCCGAGCGCCTCGGTGTTGGTGATGCCGGATGGGATCGCTGCGACGGGCGCGCGCACGATCTGCGGGTCGATCACCCAGGCGCCGACCACAAGGAGCAGCTCGACCGCGAAGACGAGGCCGATCAGCGCCCCGATCGGCAGATAGTTCAGGAAGCCCTGGCGGAACTCGGCGAAATCGACGTCGAGCATCATCACGACGAAGAGGAACAGCACCGCCACCGCGCCGACATAGACGACGATCAGCAGCATCGCCAAAAACTCGGCGCCCAGCAGCAGGAAGAGCCCCGCCGCGTTGACGAAGGCGAGGATCAGGTAGAGCACCGAATGGACGGGGTTGCGCGAGGCCACCACCATGAACGCCGAGGCGACGGTGACACCTGCGAAGAGATAGAAGAAGGCCGCTGCGGCATTCATCTCGGTCAGCCTTTCCGCCCCTGCCGGCGGCTCTCGTGTTCCGTGCCGCCCGACTCTCGCCGGGCGTCGTTTGGAGCGTCTATAGTCAGGCCCACCGGCTGCGACAACCGCGCCCTGAGCCTGCCGGACCCTCAGCGATAGGGAGCGTCCATCGCGATGTTGCGCGCGATCTCGCGCTCCCAGCGGGCGCCGTTCGCGAGCAGCCGGTCCTTGTCGTAGAACAGTTCCTCGCGGGTCTCGGTGGCGAACTCGAAATTCGGCCCCTCGACGATCGCATCGACCGGGCAGGCCTCCTGGCAGAAGCCGCAATAGATGCACTTCGTCATGTCGATGTCGTAGCGCGTGGTGCGGCGCGTGCCGTCGTTGCGACGCGGGCCGGCCTCGATGGTGATGGCCTGCGCCGGGCAGATCGCCTCGCAGAGCTTGCAGGCGATGCAGCGTTCCTCGCCGTTCGGATAACGGCGCAGCGCATGCTCGCCGCGGAAGCGGGGGCTCTGCGGGTTCTTCTCGAAGGGGTAGTTGATGGTCGCCTTCGGCTTGAAGAAATAGCGCATCGACAGCGCGAACGCGCCGACGAACTCCTTCAGCAGCAGGCCCTTGGCGGCTTGTGCGAGCGACATCGCCTTCGTCCTTCCCTCTCAGCCGAACAGCGTCCGGCCGATCACATAACCCAGCACCGGCGTGACACCGATCATCAGAACGGCCAGCGCCAGCTTCAGCACGCGGATGCGGCGCTCGTAGTCGTCGCGTTCCGCCTGCGTCGTCGAACGATCGGTCCGGCGCAGCGCCGCGATGACGACGCCCGACACGATCCTGTATTCCAGCAGCCCCAACGCGAAGCCGAGGACGGCTCCGATCGCGCCCGCCATGCTCATCCCGGCACCAGCCCCAGCCATTGCACGGCGCGGCTCCCGAGGAGGCCCCCGAGAAAGACCGCGAAGATCCACCCGTTCCAGGCGAAGTCGAACATCGCGTCGACTGCACCGAACCACTGACCGCGCCAAGCGAAGTAGCACCCCGCGAAGAACAGCCCGCCGCCCGCCACCATCCCGGCCACCCCGCCGAGGACGGACGCAACCATCAGCGCGCCGGGCCCCAGCCCGTCAGCTGCAGCACGAAGGCGACCACCACCACGGAGACCAGCGAGAGCGGGAGGAAGACCTTCCAACCCAGCCGCATCAGCTGGTCGTAGCGGTAGCGCGGCACGAAGGCCTTCACCATCGCGAACATGAAGAAGACCAGGCAGACCTTGAGCGCGAACCAGAACACGCCCGGCAGCCAGGTGAAGGGCGCGATCGGGAACGGCGGCAGCCAGCCGCCGAGGAACAGGATCGTGGTCAGCGCGCACATGGTCATGATCGCCACGTATTCGCCGAGCATGAACAGCAGATACGGGGTCGAGGAGTACTCGACCATATAGCCCGCGACGAGCTCCGACTCCGCCTCCGGCAGATCGAAGGGCGGGCGGTTCGTCTCGGCCAGCGCCGAGATGAAGAAGATCACGAACATCGGGAAGAGCGGCAGCCAGTACCAGCCCAGCAGGCCGGCCTTGGTGTTCTGCGCCTCGACGATGGCGGTGAGGTTCAGCGAGCCGACGCAGAGCAGCACGGTGATGATGACGAAGCCGATCGAGACCTCGTAGGAGACCATCTGCGCGGCCGAGCGCAGCGCGCCCATGAAGGGGTATTTCGAGTTCGACGCCCAGCCCGCCATGATGACGCCGTAGACGCCGAGCGAGGAGATGGCGAGGATGTAGAGGATGCCGACATTGATGTCGGCGATCGCCCAACCCGGCGCGACCGGGATCACCGCCCAGGCGCCGAGCGCCAACAGGCAGGAGACGAAGGGCGCCAGGATGAAGACGCCCTTGTTCGAGCCCGACGGAATGATCGGCTCCTTGAAGGCGAACTTCAGCAGGTCGGCGAAGCTCTGGAACAGGCCGAAGGGGCCGACCACGTTGGGGCCGCGCCGCAGTTGCACCGCCGCCCAGATCTTGCGGTCCGCCAGCAGGATGTAGGCGATGAAGACGAGCAGGCAGACCAGCAGTAGCAGGCTCTTGCCCAGCATGATCGCGAGATCGAGAACGAGGTCCCAGTTCATGGCCGGTTACTCCGCCGCCTGCCGAAGCCGGCCCGAGGCCAGCGCCGAGCATTCGGCCATCACGGCGGAAGCGCGCGCGATCGGGTTGGTCTGGTAGAAATCCGCGACGGGCGAGGCGAAGCCCGCCTTGTCGAGCTTGCCGCCGAGCCCGGCGAGAGAAGCCAAGCCGCTGGCATCCGTCGTCTGCAGCGTGTCGAGCGCGGCGAAATGCGGGTGCGCCGCATAGAGCGCCTGGCGCAGCCCGGCCAGCGAGTCGAAGGGCAGCGTCTTCCCGAGCGCGGCCGAGAGCGCCCGCAGCACCGCCCAATCCTCGCGGGCATCGCCCGGCGGGAAGGTGGCGCGCGCGGTCATCTGCACGCGCCCTTCGGTGTTCACATAGGTCGCCGACTTCTCGGTGTAGGCGGCGCCGGGCAGGATGACGTCGGCGCGGTGGGCGCCGCGGTCGCCATGGGTGCCCTGGTAGACCACGAAGGCGCCTGCCGGCACCTCGACCTCGTCGGCGCCGAGCAGGAACAGCACATTGAGCGCGCCGGGCGCGAGCATGCCGGCGACGTCGAGACCGCCTTCGCCCGGCACGAAGCCGAGATCGAGCGCGCCGACGCGGGCGGCGGCGGTGTGCAACACGCCGAAGCCGTTCCAGCCTTCGCTCACGGCGCCGAGCGACTGGGCGGCCTTCGCCGCCAGCGCCAGCACGGCCTCGCCGTCGGCGCGGGCGAGAGCGCCCTGCCCGATCAGCACCATCGGCCGCTCGCCCGCCTTCTCCGCCTTGCCGGCGAGATCGGCCAGCGTGTCGGTGCCGGCGCCGAGGTAATCATAGTCATAGGTCAGGTCGGCCTGCTCGCCGATGAGCTGGATCTTGAAATCGCCGCGCAGCCAGCGCTTGCGGATGCGGGCGTTCAGGATCGGCGCCTCGCGGCGCGGATTGGCGCCGATGATCAGCAGCGAGGTCGCCTCCTCGATGCCTGCGATGCCAGCATTGAGAACGTAGCTGGCGCGGCCGAACTTCGGATGCAGCCTGGTGCCGTCCTGGCGGGCATCGAGATTGGGCGAGCCGAGCGAGCCGATCAGGCTCTGCAGCGCGAACAGCTCCTCCACCGCCGCGAGATCGCCGGCAATGGCGCCGATCTTCTCAGGCTTCGCCGCCTTCACCTTGCCGGCGATCAGCGCGAAGGCCTCGTTCCACGAGGCCGGGCGGAGCGCGCCGTTCTCGCGGATATAGGGCCGGTCGAGACGCTGCGTGCGCAGCCCGTCGACGATGTGGCGGGTCTTGTCGGAGATCCACTCCTCGTTCACCGCCTCGTTGAGGCGGGGCAGGATGCGCATGACCTCCTTGCCGCGGGAATCGACGCGGATGGCCGAGCCGACCGCGTCCATCACGTCGATGGACTGGGTCTTGGACAGCTCCCAGGGCCGGGCCTTGTTCTGGTAGGGCTTCGAGGTCAGCGCGCCGACCGGGCAGAGATCGACGACATTGCCCTGCAGCTCCGAGCTCATCGCCTGCTCGAGATAGGTGGTGATCTCCATATCCTCGCCGCGCCCGATGGCGCCGAGATCGGAACCGCCCGCGACCTCCGTGGTGAAGCGGACGCAGCGCGTGCACTGGATGCAGCGCGTCATCGAGGTCTTGACCAGCGGGCCGATATACTTGTCCTCGACGGCGCGCTTGTTCTCGGCATAGCGCGAGGTGTCGACGCCATAGGCCATCGCCTGGTCCTGCAGGTCGCACTCGCCGCCCTGGTCGCAGATCGGGCAATCCAGCGGGTGGTTGATGAGGAGGAACTCCATCACCCCCTCGCGCGCCTTCTTGACCATCGGCGACTTGGTCGAGACGACCGGCGGCTCGCCATTCGGGCCGGGGCGCAGATCGCGCACGCCGATGGCGCATGAGGCCTGGGGCTTGGGCGGGCCGCCCTTCACCTCGACGAGGCACATGCGGCAATTGCCGGCGATCGAGAGCCGCTCATGGAAGCAGAAGCGCGGCACCTCCGCACCCGCCGCCTCGCAGGCCTGCAGGACCGTGTATTCGGCGGGTACGTCGACCTCGATGCCGTCGATGATGAGTTTGGTCATCGTATTTTCTCTCAGTGCGGCATGTCGACCAAATCGAACCTGCGCTCGATCCGGTCCAGCCGCGCTTCAACCCCGTCGATACGCCGATTCACGCCGGCGATCGACAATTCGACCTTCGCCAAGCCTTCTTCGACGTTCGTCATGCGAACCTTGAGATCCCGGACATCGTCGATGACACGGTCCAGCTTCGCGTCCATGCGCCGAAGCATCACCAGCACGATGTTGTCGGGCTCTTCGCTCATCGTCGTCACTCCGCCGCCATCATGCGCACGGGCTCGCTGTGCGGGTTGGCGGCATAGTCGTCGATGCGCTGCTCGATCTCGTGACGGAAATGCGCGATCAGGCCCTGGATCGGCCAGGCGGCGGCATCGCCGAGCGCGCAGATCGTGTGTCCCTCGATCTGCTTGGTGACGTCGAGCAGCATGTCGATCTCGCGCTTCTGGGCGCGGCCCTCGGCCATGCGCTCCATGACGCGCCACATCCAGCCCGTGCCCTCGCGGCAGGGCGTGCACTGGCCGCAGCTCTCATGCTTGTAGAAATGGCTGATGCGGGCGATGGCGCGGACGATATCGGTCGACTTGTCCATGACGATCACGGCCGCCGTACCGAGGCCCGACTTCAGCTTCGACAGCGAGTCGAAATCCATCGGCGTGTCGATGATCTGCTCGGCCGGGACCATGCGCACCGAGGAGCCGCCCGGGATGACCGCCTTGAGGTTGTCCCAGCCGCCGCGAATGCCGCCGCAATGCCGGTCGATCAGCTCGCGGAAGGTGATGCCCATCACCTCTTCCACATTGCACGGCTTGTTCACATGGCCAGAGACGCAGAATAGCTTGGTGCCGACATTGTTGGGGTTGCCCAGCGCCGAGAACCAGGCCGCGCCGCGGCGCAGGATGGTCGGTGCCACCGCGATCGACTCGACGTTGTTCACCGTGGTCGGGCAGCCATACAAGCCGACATTGGCCGGGAATGGCGGCTTCATCCGCGGCATGCCCTTCTTGCCCTCGAGGCTTTCGAGCAGGGCCGTCTCCTCGCCGCAGATATAGGCGCCGGCGCCGTGATGTACGTAGAGATCGAAGGGATAGCCGTGGACGTTGTCCTTGCCGATCAGCTTCGCCTCATAGGCCTCGTCGACGGCGCGCTGCAGCGCCTCGCGCTCGCGGATATATTCGCCGCGGATATAGATGTAGGCCGCATGGGCACCCATGGCGAAGGAGGCGATCAGGCAGCCCTCGACCAGCGTATGCGGGTCGTTGCGCATGATCTCGCGGTCCTTGCAGGTGCCGGGCTCCGACTCGTCGGCATTGACGACGAGGTAATGCGGCCGCCCGTCGTTCTGCTTGGGCATGAAGGACCATTTCAGCCCGGTCGGGAAGCCGGCGCCGCCGCGCCCGCGCAGGCCCGACTTCTTCATCTCGTCGATGATCCAGTCGCGCCCCTGCTCCAGCAGGAACTTGGTGCCGTCCCAGGCGCCGCGCGCAATGGCGCCCTTCAGCGAGAGGTCGTGAAGGCCGTAGAGATTGGTGAAAATACGATCGCGATCGGCGAGCATCGTCCTGACCTCACTTCACCGGCTTGTCGGCGGGCGCGCCGGCGGATTTGGCCGACTCCGCGGCGGACTTCGCATCGACCTTGCCACCGGCGGCCGGGGTGTCGTTGGCGGCGCTCGTCGGCTGGCCCGGTTCGGACGGCTTCGGGCGGCCCGGCGCCGCGGTCTCCGTCGCCGGCTTTGTCGCCGCAGCCGGCGTCGCGTCGGTTTTGCTCGCTTCAGCCTTCTTGGCCTCCGCCTCGGCCGCGGCCTTGGCGGCGGCGGCTTCGGCGGCCGCCTTGCGCTGCTCGGTGACGCGCTTCTGCCAGTCGCCGGCGCCGATCACCGAGCCGTCATAGAGGGCCGGGTCCTTCAGCGTCTCGCCGCCGCCGACCGGCTCGGATCCGGAGCGGCCGATCTGCGAGCCCGTCTTGACCGGGCGGCCATGGCGCAGATCCTCGAGCAGCGCCTTGAAGTTCTCGGGCGTCAGATCCTCGTAATAGTCGAAATTGATCTGCGCCATCGGAGCGTTGCAGCAGGCGCCGAGGCACTCGACCTCGAGCCAGGAAAGCTTGCCGTCGGCGCTGACCGTCGATTGCGGACCGATCACGTCGAGGCAGACCTTCTTCAGCGCCTCCGCCCCGCGCAGCGCGCAGGGCGTGGTGCCGCAGAGCTGGACGAAATGCTCGCCGACCGGCTGCAGGTTGAACATGGTGTAGAAGGTCGCGACCTCCATCACCCGCATCGGCGCCATGCCCAGCTTGCGCGCGACCGCCTCGATCGCGGCCCGCGGCAGCCAGCCGTCATGCTGCTCCTGCGCCTTCCACAGCAGCGGGATCACGGCCGAGGCCTGACGCCCCTCCGGATATTTGGCGATCTGCTGGTCGGCCCAGTTCTCGTTCGCCGCGTCGAAGGCGAAGGAGGCGGGCTGGACGGCATCGGGGGCGAGACGACGGACGGACATCAGCGGTCAACTTCACCAAAGACGATATCGAGGGAGCCGAGGATCGCGGAAACGTCCGCCAGCATGTGCTTGCGGCACATGAAGTCCATTGCCTGGAGATGGGCGAAGCCCGGCGCCTTGATCTTGGCGCGGTAGGGCTTGTTGGTGCCGTCGGCGACGAGATAGACGCCGAACTCGCCCTTGGGCGCCTCGACGGCGGCGTATACCTCGCCCTCGGGGACCTTGAAGCCCTCGGTGTAGAGCTTGAAGTGATGGATCAGCGCTTCCATCGAGCGCTTCATCTCGCCGCGCTTGGGCGGCACCATCTTGCCGTCGAGCGCCGAGATCCGCCCGCCGCCATCGGCCGAGAGCAGCTTCTCGCAGCACTGCTTCATGATGCGCACCGACTGGCGCATCTCTTCCATGCGGATGCAGTAGCGATCGTAGCAGTCGCCGTTCTTGCCGATGGGGATGTCGAAATCCATCTCGGCATAGCACTCATAGGGCTGCGACTTGCGCAGGTCCCAGGCGGCGCCGGAGCCGCGCACCATCACGCCCGAAAAGCCCCATTTCCAGCAGGTCTCGAGATCGACGACGCCGATGTCAACATTGCGCTGCTTGAAGATGCGGTTGTCGGTCAGCAGACCCTCAAGGTCGTCGCAGGTCTGCAGGAACGGGTCGCACCACTCGGCGATGTCGTGGATCAGCGAGGGCGGCAGGTCCTGATGCACGCCGCCGGGCCGGAAATAGGCCGCATGCATGCGCGCGCCCGAGGCCCGCTCATAGAAGACCATCAGCTTCTCGCGCTCCTCGAAGCCCCAAAGCGGCGGCGTCAGCGCGCCGACGTCCATCGCCTGCGTGGTGACGTTGAGCAGATGGGAGAGGATGCGGCCGATCTCGGAATAGAGCACGCGGATGAGCTGGCCGCGGCGCGGGACCTCGACGCCCATCAGCTTCTCGACCGCCAGGCAGTAGGCATGCTCCTGGTTCATCGGCGCGACATAGTCGAGCCGGTCGAAATAGGGCATCGCCTGGAGATAGGTCTTCGCTTCGATCAGCTTCTCGGTGCCGCGATGCAGCAGGCCGATATGCGGATCGACGCGCTCGACGATCTCGCCGTCGAGTTCCAGCACGAGGCGCAGAACGCCATGGGCCGCCGGATGCTGCGGGCCGAAATTGATCGAGAAGTTCCGGATGTTGTGCTCGGTCATGTCCGGCTCCGATCAGACCGTTTTCGCCTTCTCGTCGCCCGGCAGGACGTAATCCGTCCCTTCCCAGGGCGAGAGGAAATCGAAGTTGCGGAATTCCTGGTTGAGCTTCACCGGCTCGTAGACGACGCGCTTCTGCTCGTCGTCGTAGCGGACCTCGACATAGCCGGTCAGCGGGAAGTCCTTGCGCAGCGGATAACCCTCGAAGCCATAGTCGGTGAGGATGCGGCGCAGATCCGGATGGCCCGAGAACAGGATGCCGTAGAAATCATAGGCCTCGCGCTCGTACCAGTTCGCGGCCGGGAAGACCTCGATGATCGACGGGACCGGCGTCGCCTCGTCGGTCTGCACCTTCACGCGGATGCGGCGGTTCGAATAGGGCGCCAGCAAATGGTAGACGATGTCGAAGCGCTTCTCGCGGCCGGGATAGTCGGCGCCGGCGATGTCGGTGAAATTGACGAAGCGGAAGCGGCGGTCGCCGCAGAGCGTCTTCATCACCTCGACGATCGAGGCCGCTTCGGCATGGATGGTCAGCTCGTCGAAGGCGACGACGGCCTCGGTGACCGCGCCCGGCAGCGCCGCCTTGATCTCTTCGCCGAGTTGTACGAGCGCTTCGCTCATCATCTCACCTTCGTTGACCCATCTGCGTCACGGTGGGGTCTGGCCCGACCGTCTCATGCAGGATTGGGCCCAATCCCTGTCCTGTCCGTCGCGAGCCGGCCGGGCGAGGCCCGACCGACGGATACGGCCTAGCGCTCGATCGTGCCCGTGCGCCGGATCTTCTTCTGCAGCAGTAGCACGCCGTAGAGCAGCGCCTCCGCCGTCGGCGGGCAGCCCGGCACATAGATATCGATCGGCACGATGCGGTCGCAGCCGCGCACCACCGAATAGCTGTAGTGGTAGTAGCCGCCGCCATTGGCGCAGGAGCCCATCGAGATGACGTAGCGCGGCTCGGGCATCTGGTCGTAGACCTTGCGCAGCGCCGGAGCCATCTTGTTGGTCAGCGTGCCGGCGACGATCATCACGTCCGACTGGCGCGGCGAGGCGCGCGGCGCGAAGCCGAAGCGCTCGACATCGTAGCGCGGCATCGAGAGCTGCATCATCTCGACCGCGCAGCAGGCAAGGCCGAAGGTCATCCACATCAGCGAGCCGGTGCGCGACCAGTTGATCAGGTCGTCGGTCGCGGTGACGAGGAAGCCCTTGTCGGCGAGTTCGCTGTTGATCGCCGTGAAGAAGGGGTCGCGCTGGCCGACCGGCAAGCCGTCCGGCCCGACGAGCCCCTTGGGCGCGGGCGCGACGAGCGGGTTCCCGCGGTCGATCGCTGTCATTGCCATTCTCGTATCCTCGTGAACCGTAACCGTCAGATATGCCTCGCGCTTTGCGCCTGCGAGGCGACAGTTAGTCCCACTCGAGCGCACCCTTGCGCCATTCGTAGACGAAGCCGACGGTCAACACGCCCAGGAAGACCATCATCGACCAGAAACCATACCAGCCGAGCTCGCCGAAAGCGACCGCCCAGGGGAAGAGGAAAGCGACTTCGAGGTCGAAGATGATGAACAGGATCGCCACCAGATAGAAGCGCACATCGAACTTCATGCGCGCATCGTCGAAGGCGTTGAAGCCGCACTCATAGGCCGAGAGCTTCTCGGGGTCCGGCTTCGAATAGGCGATCGCGAAGGGAGCGATCAGCAGCGCCAGGCCGATGAACGCCGAGACGCCGAGGAAGATCACCAGCGGCAGATAGTCGTTCAGCAGCGACGGCACCGGAAGAGCTTGCATGGACGATCCCGCCTCAAAACGGACGCGGCACCGCGCCGCCGCTGTCGATTAGACCTTGCTTTAGAATGAAGCAAGACTCTGCCGCGCTGCAGCATCGCGCAGCGGGGTTGAATACCGCGCAGGATGAACGATTTCTCTCGATCGCGCCGCGGCCTCCGGCGGCATCGCCCGAATTTCGCCGCAGAATGCCGGCTTCCCGCTAGCCGCACAGGACGCGACACGACACACTCGCGTCGAATCGACTCATCCGCGTTTCGCCGCGATGTCCCAGAAGAGGCACCCATGCCCGCGCATCTCCGGTCTCTGTTCGCCGCCCCGCTCCTCCTGGTCGCCGGGCTGCAGCTCGCGCAGGCTGAGGCGCTCGACCTGTCGCGGGCGAGCTGTGCCGATTTCGTCTCGATGAACGAGAACGACCGCACCCAGCTCTCGCTCTGGCTGGCGGGTTATTTCGCCGGGAGTGCGATGCGTCCGCTGCTGGACACCGACAAGGTGACAGCCGCGCCCGCCGCGCTGGCGGAACTCTGTGCCAAATCCCCGCAACTCGCCCTCGTCGGGGCCGAGACGCGCGCCGTCTTCATCCCGGCGCCGACGCCCTGATTTTCATGGCCCGACGCTTCCCGATCGCGCCGAGCCTGGCGCTGGCCCTGTCCTGCGCGCCGATTGGCACCGTCTTGGCGCAGCAGGAGGGGCAGATGATGCGCGCGCCGCTGCCGCCGCAACGTCCCTTCGATCTGGATCTTCTGGGCAGCCCGCCCTTGCCGCCGATCATCGTGCCGCCGGCTCCGGCTGCCGACGGCCCTCCCCCGGCCGCCAACGCTCCGCTGACCAGCGAGCCGGACGAGGATGAGGGGCCGGAATGGCCGCAACTCACGCCGGGACAGAAGGCTGGCGCCGAGCCCGCTTTCGACCCCAACGAAAAGCCGGAGCGTCCCGGCATCTCAACCGATCCCGGCACCTCGATCGCCTGCCTGCCGCCACGGCTGAAGACAATCCTGAACCAGATTTCCGACAAATACGGGGCGGTGAAGGTCACCTCGACCTGGCGCCCGCCCTGGCGGGCGCGGCGCGGCTCCTATCACAAGCGCTGCGAGGCGATGGACTTCCGCGTGCCGGGGGTCCGACCGCGCGCCGTCATCGAATGGGTCCGGACCCTGCCCGAGGTCGGCAGGCACAAGGTCTACTGGAACGGCATCCTGCATATCGACACGGGGCCGCGGCGCCCCTGGTGAGGCTCACTCCGGCGCGCGCTCCATGCCCTTCTCGGCCAAGATGCGCCGCGCGGCATCGCCCTGCAGGAAGGCGAGGAACGCCTTCGCCGGAGCCGAGCTGGCCGAGCCGGTGGCGAGACCGCCGGTGTAGACGGTGTAGTTCTGAATCTCGGCCGGCAGCGGCCCGACCAAGACGGCGCCGGGAACGGCGAGGATCTCGCTGATCTGGTGGATGGCGAGATCCGCCTCGCCGGTGACCAGCCGCTGGGCGACGAGTCCGCCCGGCACCAGCACGGCCTTGGCACGGATCGGCTCGGCGATGCCCATGGTCTCGAGCAGCTTCGAGAAGTAGATGCCGCTCGAGCCGCCGGCGGCCGGGTCGATATAGGCCACCTTGCGGGCTTCCAGCAGCGCCGTCTTGAAGGCAGCGACTGTGGCGATGTCGGGACGCGGCGCCCCCTCCTTCACCGCGACGCCGACAGAGGTCCGCGCCAGATTGACCGGGGTCCCCGCTGCCATCTTGCCGCTGGCCACCAGTTCGTTCACCGCGGCGGGCGTCAGCACCGCGACATCGAAGGCCTCGCCCCCGCCGATGCGGCGCAGCAGTCCGCCGGCCGTATCGTTGTCGATGACGAGCTTGTGGCCGGTGCTCTTCTCGAACTCCGGTGCGACGGCGGTCACGATCGGCTTGAAGGCCCCCGCCGTCAGGATCTTGATCTCGTGGGCCGAGGCCGGTGCGGAGAGACAGGACAGCAGGCCGGCGGCGGCCAGGACAATGGCTGAACGAAGACGCATGGTGAACTCCCCCGCCCGCGCGACCGGGCTCCCTCTGGTGGCGTCACGACTAGGGGCTGTCCGTGACCGCAGCAACGGGACAGATGCCACTGTTTCGCGGCCGCCGATCACAGGCTGGTGAGCTGGGGAGCGCAGCGTCCTCACGCAGCGCGGGCCATCGCCGCCGCGATCTCGCGATGGGTCTGCAGCAACAGGCCCGAGACCTCCGCGATCTGCTCCGCGCCCGGCGGTGTCTGGTCCTCGCGCGCCGCGCGCTCCATCTCGGCCGCAGACGCCGCCAGCCTTTTGGCACCGAGGTTCGCGCTCATCGATTTCAACGCATGGGCACAGGCTGCGATCCTGTCGACATCGCCGGCCCGCGTGGCTTCGGCCAGACGGTCCGCCTCCTCCAGCGACTTCACCCTGTAGAGCTCGGCGATGCGCTGAGCAGTCTCGATCGAGCCATTGGTCATGGCGATCAGATCCTGCAGCACCGACTCGTCCAGGCAGGGTGTCTCGTCGGGCGCCGCTTCGGACACAGCCTCCGGCGCGGGCCGGCCTTCCTCTCCCGCCGCGAAGGCCGAGAGAACCTCACCTAGTCGTGCAAGCGTGAAGGGCTTGTGGACCACGTCATCCATGCCGGCCTCGCGCCAGGCATCGGCCGCCGTGCCGACGACATGAGCGGTCAGGGCGACGATGGGCAAGCGGGCCCGCCCCGTCTCGGCCTCGCGGGTTCGGATGGCGCGGGCGGCCTCGAAACCGTCCAGGCCGGGCATGCTGCCGTCCATCAGCACGAGATCGAAGGCCTCGCGCTCCACCGCGGCGACGGCCTGCAGCCCGTCCTCGACGAAACGCGCCACGATGCCGAAGCGACGCAACGCGGCATCGGCGACCTCGCGGTTGACCTCGCTGTCGTCAGCGACGAGCACGCGCAGAGCCGGATAGTGCGGGGTCTCGCCCGCCACGGCGCGGCGGATCTCCGCACGCCGCAGCGGCGCGCCCTCGCGCAGCGCCGATAGCACCGCCCGGAGATCGCGCTGTTGAACCGGCCAGGTCAGCACCTCGTCCGCGCCCGCTTCGATCAGGGCGCTGGGATCCTGGGTCGCAGCTGCGACGACGAGGACCACCGCCGCCCTGCCCTTGGCCGCCGCAAGCCCCGCGGGCGAGGTCACGATCAGATCGAGGCCGGCGGCCGCGGGCTCGCCCGCCTCGTAGCCTCCCACGGCCAGCGCGCGCGCCAGCATGGCCGCCGTCTGGCCCTGTTCGAGCAGGATGGCCGCACTCCGGCGCTGACCGGAGAGCGCCGGCCGCTCGTTGAGCGCGGGGACAGCGGCGATCGGCAGTGCGAAGGAGAAGGTGCTGCCTTGTCCGAGTGTGCTGCGGACCTCGAGCGTTCCGCCCATGGCGGCGACGAGCTGGCGCGCGATGGAGAGCCCAAGCCCCGTGCCGCCATGGGTGCGGGTGGTCGACTGGTCGGCCTGGGAGAAGGATTCGAAGATCGTGCCGAGCTTGTCAGCCGGGATGCCGATGCCGGTGTCGGTGACCGAGAAGCGAAGCGCCCCCTCGCCTTCCCGCGTCAGCGCCACGGTGACGCCGCCCGCCTCCGTGAATTTGAGTGCATTGTTGACGAGATTTCCCAGCACCTGGCCGAGGCGCACGGGATCGGCCGTGATCGTCAGACCTGGCGGCGTCTCGAACAGGCCGCAGAGGTCGAGTCCCTTGGACAGGGCGCGATCGCCGAAGAGCTGGAGTACCGCGTCCACCGATTCCTCGGGGTCGATCTCGAGCGTCTCGACCTCGAGCTTGCCAGCCTCGATCTTCGAAATGTCGAGAATGTCGTTGATGATCGCGAGCAGGCTGGTGCCGGAGCGCGCGATGACCTCCGCCTGGCGGCGGGCGCGCTGCGGCAGCTCGCCGGCGGCCAGTAGCTCGGCCATCACGAGGATGCCGTTCATCGGCGTGCGGATCTCGTGGCTCATCGTCGCCAGGAAGTCGGACTTCGCCTGGTTCGCGCGGTCGGCCGAGAGCGCGGCGCGCTGATAGTCGGCGGTGCGGTCGGCGACCTCGCGTTCCAGCCGGTTGCGGTGGTCGGCAAGCCTCTGGTCGCGCTCGCGGATGTCACCGAGCATGCTGTTGAAGCTGTCGACCAGGATGCCGATCTCGTCGCGGGGCCCGGCCGGCAGCGTCACCGTGTAGTCGTGCTCCCGGCGCACGCGCATCATGGTCTGCGTCAGCACGCCGAGGGGACCCGTGATGCGTCCCTGCAGGCGCAGCGCCAGCGCAATCGCGACCAGCGTCGCCACCGCGCCCGTCAGCAGCGTCTCCTCGACAGCGCGGCGGATCAGCGCCGGCAGGTCGCGCGTGTCGGCGATGACCCGCAGGCTGCCGACCGCGGCGCCGCCATGAATGACCGGCACGACGGCCTCCATCGAGCGGCTGCGGAGGATCGCCGAAAGCGACCAGCGCGTCTGCGGCCCGTCCACGACGAGATCGCCCGCGAGTTGCTCGGTCGCGCCGATCTCGGCCAAAGCGCGACCGTCGCTGGTCTCGATGCCGGCATAGGTGATGCCCTTCAGGCGCGAAATCGCGTTGATCGCCTCTTGAGCTGCTGCGGAATCGTGGTCGGCCGTGGGACGGGCAGCGGCGGCGGCGATGGCGAAGCCGGTGTCGAGCACGGCGTCGCGCCGCGAGACACCATAGCTCTCAGTCTCGCGCCACACCGAGACGGCCACGAGCACCCCGCTCGCCAGCAGCGTCGAAGCCACGACGAGGAGGATCAGGCGGGTACGGATCGACAGCTGAAGACGCATGCGCATGCCTGACGATAGGCCGCCCATGCTTTCCCAATTCCAAACTCGATTGCGAATAAGTCGAAAGAGTCGGAACGGTTTATTTGCATCTGCGCGTCAGGGTTCTCGCTCAGGCACCAGAACGGTGCCGCGGGAGCGTTGCGATGACGATGACGGGCGAAGCCTGCATCCCATTCACTTACGTGCTGAACGATCGACTCTCGATCCTGGCGGTCGATGACGACCCGATCCAGCGCGAATTCTGCGCCGTCTATCTCGCCGGCCCGCAGGCCGACGTCACCACGGCCGCCTCCGCGGAAGAAGGCCTCGCGCTGCTGGAGACCACCGCCTTCGGCGTCGCGCTGGTCGATGTCGACATGCCGGGGATCAACGGCATCGAAATGGTCCGCCGTCTGCGGGCCGACCGGCGCTTCGACGACCTCCCCGTGATGGTCATCACCGGCCGCGAGGACGTCCTGTCGATCGACGAGGCCTATGCGGCCGGCGCGACCTCCTTCATGTGCAAGCCGGTCAACTGGCGGCTGCTCGGCCACCAGATCCGCTTCATGGTCCGGGCGCATCGCGCCCTGGCGGCGGCCTGAGATGGCGGCGCGGCTGACAGGGCTGCTGCGGCGCCTGCTCGGTTGCGAGCGGGGCGGCACCATCGTCGCGATGGGCGTCGCGCTGCCGGTGCTGGCGATGGGCGCCGGCGTTGTCGTCGATTACGGCATCCTGTCCGAGCAGCGCCAGGCCTTCCAGACCGTCGCTGACGCCTCGGCCCTGGCGGCCGCCCGCGAGTTCCGCCTCGCCAACGCCACGCCGGCGACGGTCCAGACCGCCGCCGAGAAGTTCGCCAAGGCACAGCTCGCGGCCGTCAACCAGACCGCTACCGTCGCGACCTCCGTCGACCTCAAGAAGTTCTCGGTGACGGTCGACGTGTCGACCGTGGCGCGGACCAACATCATGCACATGTTCGGCCAGGACATGGTCACGGTGGCGGCGAGCGCGACCGCGCGCGTGCTCGGCACGGCCTCGATCTGCGTCGTCGGGCTCGAAACCACGAAGAACGAGACGATCTATCTCGAGAAGGAAGCCAAGCTCGAGGCGCCGGAATGCGCCGTCTATTCCAACTCGAACATGACGCATGGCCTCAAGGCGATGCAGAATTCGCAGATCCGCGCCCGCTTCATCTGCTCGGCCGGCGGCAGCTACAAGGACAAATACGACAGCTTCGTGCCGAGCCCGACGCTGGATTGCCCGGTGCTGAAGGACCCACTCGCTTCGCGCCCGCCCCCGTCGACCGGCGCCTGCGCCGCCACGGATCTGAAGGTGACATCCAGCACCACGCTCAGCCCCGGCACCTATTGTGGCGGCGTGCGCATCAGCAAGGGCGCCGTCGTCACGCTGAACCCGGGAATCTACGCCTTCAAGGACGGAAAGCTGGACGTCTCCGGCGGCGCGACGCTCAAAGGGGCGAATGTCGGGCTCTATTTCACCGGAAAGGGCGCCGTTCTGCGCTTCGATGCCGATACGAAGATCGATCTGACCGCGCCGCGTGACGGTGTGATGGCCGGCATGCTGGTTTTCGAGGACCGCAGCTCGCCGCTGAACCAGAAACACGAGATCCTGAGCAACGACGCCAAGGTTCTGCTCGGCACGCTCTACCTGCCGCAGGGCGAACTGAACATCGGCGCCAACAAGCCTGTCGCGGCTGATTCGGCCTACACCATCGTGGTGGCACGGCGGTTCACCCTTTCGGCCGGGCCGACCATGGTGATGAACGCGAAGTACTCGTCGACCAACATCCCGGTGCCGGAAGGCGTCGGTCCCGGCTCGACGGCGGCGCATCTAGCGCGCTGACCCGCCGCCTCAGGCCGGCGTGTCGGCGACCGCCGGCCAGCCCCCGCGCAAGAACTGATCGATCCGTTCGGCGGGGACAGCTGGCGAGAACAGATAGCCCTGAAGCAGGTGGCAGCCGGCAATGCGCAGGAACTGCTGCTGCGCGCGGGTCTCGACCCCTTCCGCCACGACCTTGAGGCCGAGTGCCCGCGACAGCGCCGTCACTGCCTGAACGATCGCGGCCGCTTTCAGCTCGCCGGTGCCGTCCACCAGAGACTTGTCGAGCTTGAGCTTGTCGATCGGGAGCTTCTGCAGATAGCCGAGGCTCGAATAGCCCGTGCCGAAATCGTCCAGCGCGATGCGGATGCCGGCGCGCCGCAGCACCTCCATCGTTTCGATGGCCCGCTCGAAATTCTCGATGATCCCGCTCTCGAGCAGTTCGAGCTCGATTTGGGCGGGCGCGCTACCCAATTCCGCGATGACCGCCAGCAGCCTTGCGGCAAAGTCCGGCGCCTGGAACTGCCGCGCGCTGATGTTCACCGCAATCGTGAGCTGCGGCCAGCGCAGCCCATCCGTGCAGGCCTGCCGGATCACCCACCAGTCCAGCGCATCGGCCGTCGCATCATCGACCACCTTGTCGAGGATGCCTCCCGGCCCCGCCACCGATCCGTCGGCGTTGACCGATCGCAGCAGGCATTCGACCCCGACGAACGTCTTCCCGTCCGAACCGACCTGCGGCTGATAGTAAAGTCGAGCGCTGTCGAGAATGTCGTCCTCGGAGGTTGAGCCGACGCCGATCCTGCGGGGGATTCGTCTCTTCCAGATGTAGGCGAAGCGCCGCGCCGGCTCAATGCCCGGGCGTGGTGGCGTGGATCTGCAACCGGCGACATCATTGCCGCGGCCGTGATGGGGCGTTTGAATGGTTCTCCTGGTCGGCCAACCCGCAGATTGCGAGGCGGGCGGCACATGGGTTGCAGGAGCCGCCGCATGACATTCGGCACGGACAGCAGGGGACGCACGCTGGTCAGCGGGCGATGGGTCGTCGGCCATCGCGGCGGCCGGCATGTCCTGATCGAGCGCGGCGAGGTGGTGTTCGAGGGCGGCGAGATCGTCTTCGTCGGGCACGGTTTTCCCGGCGAGGTCGCGCGCCGGGTCGACCGGCCGGACGCCCTGATCGCACCGGGCTTCATCGATCTCGATGCGGTCTGCGATCTCGATACCGCCGTGCTGAGCCTCGACAACACGCCCTCCTGGCGCAAGGGGCGCATCTGGCCGACAAGCTATATCGCGCGCGGGCCCTATGAGATGTACAGGCCCGAGGAACTCGCCTTCCAGAAGCGCTATGGACTGGCGCAGCTTCTGCGCAATGGCATCACCACGGCGCTGCCCATCGCGTCCCTGTTCTACCGCGCCTGGGGCGAGACCTATCAGGAATTCGCCGCGGCCGCCGAAGCGGCCGAGGATCTCGGCCTGCGGGTCTATCTCGGACCGGCCTATCGCAGCGGCCACACGCAAGTCGACGAGGCCGGCGCGGTCAGCCTCTTCATGGACGAGGCGCGCGGGCTCGCGGGTCTCGACGAGGCGATCCGCTTCTGCCGCGACATGGAAGGGCTGGCTGGCGGACGGGTCCGGACCATGCTGGCACCGGACCGGATCGAGAGCTGCACGCCGGAACTTCTGCGCCGCACCGCGGCCGCGGCGCGCGATCTCGACGTACCGCTGCGGCTGCACTGCCACCAGTCGCGCTTCGAGGTCGAGACGGTGATGCGGCTGCACGGGCTCTCGCCGACCTCGTGGCTGGACAGTCTCGGCGTGCTCGGCCCCCGTGTGCTGCTGCCGCATTTCACGGATTTTCCGAGCGTCGGCGGCGTTTCGACGCGCGACGCCGACCTCGCCGCCCTGCTCGCGGCCGATGCGACGGTCGTCCATTGCCCGGTGGTGATGGCGCGCAACGGCGCGGCGCTCGCAGGCCTGTCCGATCTCGTCGCACGGGGACTGCGCATCGGGCTCGGGACCGACACCTGGCCGCCGGACATGATCCTCAACATGCAGGTCGGGCTGATGCTCGGCCGGGTGATGGCCGGCTCGGTCAGCCAGCCGAGCAGCGCGCAGCTATTCGACGCCGCGACCTCGGCCGGAGCCGATGCACTCGGTCGCCCCGATCTCGGGCGGCTGATGCCCGGCGCGCGGGCCGATCTGATCGCGATCGATTTCGGCCATGACCGGATCGGGCAGGTGATCGACCCGATCCAGACCCTGATGCAGTCCAGCGCGGGGCGCGACGTCACCGACGTCTTCGTGGAGGGGCGCCATGTGCTCGTGGACGGTGCCATCCCCGGCTTCGACGCGGCAGCAGCCCATGCCCGCGCGCAGCGGCAGTTCGACGGGCTGATCGCCAAGTATCCAGAGAGGACCTGGGGGCACCCTCCGGTTTCGGAGATCTTCCAGCCGAGTTATCCCGTCGAGGCGGCGCCATGACGGAGGCTAGGCTCACGGTCCTCGGTAACGCCGTCGTCATTCCCGTCGACGGGAGCCGACTGATCCTCGACCGCGGCCATGTCGTCGTCTCGGACGGCGTGATCATCACGGTCGCAGAGGGGCGCTGGCCCGAGCCGTTTCCCGCCGAGGCCGAGCGCCTCGATTGCGAGGGTGCCATCCTGATCCCGGGCCTGATCGATCTGCATCTGCATGCCGGCCACGGCCTGACGAAGAATCTCGGCGGCGGCGTCGACAACTGGATGGCGACGGTCGGCGACGTCTATGCGCTGCATTCCGATCTCGCCTTCTGGACGGCGGATGCCGAGCTCCAGGCGCTGGAGCGGCTGATGGGCGGGACGACGCTCGCCGTGCCCTTCTTCGGCGGCGGCGACAATGTCATGCGCAGCGAGGACCCCGCCTTCGCCGAGGCGCATCTCGCCGCCGTGGCGGCGAGCGGCCTGCGCGAAATTCTGGTGATGGGCATCGATCGCCCGCCCTTTCCGAAGCGCCGACGCGACTGGGGCCGCGGCGGGGCCGAGCGCGCCATCGGGCTCGCGGACCAGCTCGCGACCATTGAGGCTGTCGTCACATCCTGGCGGGAGGCCGCCGATGGCCGGATCGACGTCGCCGTGTCCGCTCCGGTCGTCAGCGCGGCCGATTTCGCAGCCGGCGATCCGCAGGCGCAGCGTGCCATCGCCGACAGCGTCATCGCCGCCTGGGACCTCGCGCGTCGCAGCGGCAGCCGCTTCGTGCAGGACGGCCATCGCGACGGGTCGGTCGCCTTCATGGCCGAGCGCTTCGGCCTGTTCGACGAACACTCGGTCCTGGCCCATTGCATCGACCTGACGGAGTCCGACATCGCCACGATGGTCGCGCGCGGCTGCGCGGCCGCCTACACGCCGAGTTCGCTGATGGCGGTGTTCGGCTATTGCCCGGCGCCCGCCATGCTCGCCGCGGGGCTGCGCGTCGGGCTCGGCACCGACGGACCGGCGCCGGATCGCTCGCTCGATCTGTTCCGAACGATGTTCATGGCCCATCGCCACCAAGCGATCCGCTGGAAGGACCCGTCCGCCATCGACGCTTGGACGATCCTGGAGATGGCGACACGGGGTGGCGCCGCCGCGCTCGGTCTCGGCGACAGCCTCGGCTCGATCGAACCGGGCAAGCGGGCCGATCTCGTCGTGGTGTCGATGCGGGGCGCCCATCTCCATCCCGCCGACTTGCCGGTAGAACGACTGGTCTTCTTCGCCAACGCCGCCGATGTCAGCCATGTCATGGTTGATGGCCGCCTCCTGCTGCGCGACCGCGCGCCACTCACAATGGATGCCGGCGCGGTTCTCGACCGGGCGGGCGCTGCCTATGCGCTGATGAAAGAACGGGCAGGAATCTGAGCGAGAGCGCGGATTCCCCGCTTGACGCAATTGCATGCAGTTTGCGTAAGATACAGCATGCAATTCTTTGCTGTGGGGGGTATCAGATGAACCGGATCGTCACGCTTCTGGTGGCTGCCTCGGCAGTCGCTCTCGCTGCCACCGCGGCTGGTGCGAACACGGTGCGCTGGTCCGCGCCGACCGACATCGCCACCCTCGACCCTTATGCCCAGACCGAGAGCTTCACCACGGCGATGCTCCACCACGTCTTCGACCCGCTGGTGCGCCGCGGGCGGACGATGCAGCTCGAGCCGGCGCTGGCGACGAGCTGGAAGACGGTCAAGCCCGACACCTGGCGCTTCGAGCTGCGGAAGGGCGTGAAGTTCCACAACGGCAATGCCTTTACGGCCGACGACGTCGTCGCCTCGATCACCCGTCTGCTCGACCCCGGTGCACGGGCGCGCGGCAATCTCTCGCAGGTGATCCGCGCCGAGAAGGTCGACGATTTCACGGTCGATCTGATCACCAAGGGCCCCTACCCCCTGCTGCTGAACGACCTCGCCGGCATCTACATCCTCGACAAGGAGTGGATGGAGCAGACCGGCTCGCTCAAGCCCGGCAACATCGCCACCGGCGTCAGCACCGCCGCCTCCAACACCGCCATCGGCACGGGGCCGTTCAAGCTCGAATCCTTCAAGCCGGATGCCGGGACGACGATGGTCGTGAATCCCGACTGGTGGGACAAGCCGGCCCACAATGTCACCCGCATCGAGTTCAAACCGATCAAGTCGGACGCCACGCGCGTCGCCGCCCTGCTCTCGGGGGAGCTCGACCTGATCGCGCCGGCTCCGCTGCAGGACCTCGCCCGCATCGGCGCCAACAGCGCCTTCAAGGTGATCGAGGAGCCATCCCTGCGCCTGATCTTCCTCGGCCTGAGCCAGCGTGACGAACTGAAGTCGATGCCGGGGCAGAAGAACCCGCTCAAAGAGCTCAAGGTCCGCCAGGCGCTCTGGCAGGGCATCGATCTCGACGCGATCCAGAAGCGCGTCATGCGCGGCAAGTCGCAGAACACCGGCACGCTCGTGGCGCCGCCGGTGCCGGGCTACGACAAGGCCAACGACACCCTGCCCGGCTACAGCGCCGACAAGGCCAAGGCGCTGCTCACCGAAGCGGGCTATCCCAACGGCTTCAAGCTCGGACTGAACTGCCCCAACGACCGCTACATCAACGACGAGGCCATTTGCGTCGCCGTCGCCGCGATGTGGAGCCGCATCGGCGTGCAGACCGAGGTGAAGACGGAATCGCGCGCGACCTATTTCCCGAAGCAGGACCGCGGCGAGTTCGACGCGTTCATGCTCGGCTGGGCCACCCTGCCACCGATGGACGGATTCAGCGTGCTCTCGGCCCTGCTGACCGCGCCGAAGGACGGCTATGGCGGGTCGAACCCGATGGGTTACACCAACCCCGAGATCGAGCGGCTGACCCGGGAGGCGGCCGTGGAACTCGACGAGACCAAGCGCCGCGCGATGATGGTGCAGGCGCTGAAGGTTGCGAAGGACACGGTCGCCTATATTCCCCTGCATCTGCAGCCGGTGGCCTGGGCCTCGCGCCAGGGCCTGGATGTGCCGCAGTTCCCGGACGAGTATGTCCGCCTCTGGTTCGCACAGGTGAAGTGACGCGCCGATAGAGGCCGGACCGGCTGCCATGCTGCCCCTCCTGATCGCCCGGCTCGGACAGGCCGTGCTCGTGATGCTCGCGGTTTCGGCGGTCTCCTTCGGGATGTTCCGTTTCGTCGGCGATCCGGTCTCGGCCCTGTCGCGCGAAAACGCGACGGTGGAGGAGAAACAAGAGTTGCGGGAGGCGCTCGGGCTCGAGCGGCCGGTGCTGGTGCAATACGCCGGCTTCCTCGGCCGCATCGTGCAGGGCGATTTCGGGATCAGCTTCCGCAACCAGCGCCCCGTGGCGGCGCTGATCGCGGAGCGGCTGCCGGCGACGCTGGAACTGGTTCTGGTCGCGACGATCCTCTCGCTGGCGCTCGGCATCCCGCTCGGCGTGCTCTGCGCGCTGAAGCCGGAGGGGATCGCGGCACGACTGGTGCAGGCGGTGTCGCTGATCGGCATCTCGACGCCGACCTTCGTGACGGGAATCGTGCTGATCCTGACCTTTGCGGTGACGCTCGGGCTCCTGCCCTCCTTCGGCCGGGGCGAGACCGTGCAGATCGGACCCTGGTCGACCGGGCTTTTGACCGCGAGCGGGCTCAAGGCGCTGATCCTGCCCTCGATCACGCTGGCGCTGTACCAGCTCACCCTGATCATGCGACTGGTGCGATCGGAGCTGATCGACGTGCTCTCCAGCGACTATATCCGCTTCGCCCGGGCGCGGGGCCTATCGGCCCGGCACATCCATTTCACGCTGGCTCTGCGCAATGCGCTGATGCCGGTGATCACCGTCACCGGCCTGCAGATCGGCTCGCTGATCGCCTTCGCCATCGTCACCGAGACCGTCTTCCAGTGGCCGGGCATGGGGTTGCTCTTCATCCAGGCGGTCAGCTTCTCGGACGTGCCGGTGATGGCGGCCTATCTGCTCTTCGTCGGTCTGCTCTTCGTGCTGATCAACACCGCCGTCGACCTGCTCTATGCGCTGGTCGATCCGCGCCTGCGCGTGAGGGGTTGAGCGTGGCCGCCTCCCTCTCCCGCCGCCTGAGACGCGTCCCGCTGTCGGTCTGGCTCGCCGGGCTGATGGCCGTCGTCATCGTCGCGGCGGCCGCGCTCGCGCCGCTGATCGCGCCCTTCGATCCGACCGACCTGACCAGCTTCAACCTGATCGATGCGGAGCTGCCGCCGCGCTTCTCGCCCGAGGGCGATCCGCGCTTCCTGCTCGGCACCGACAACCAGGGCCGCGACCTGCTCTCGGCCATGCTCTATGGCGCGCGGGTCTCGATCCTGATCGGCGGCGGGGCGGTGCTGGTCGCCGCAGTGGTCGGCGTCGGGCTCGGCCTGGTCGCGGGCTATTTCGGCGGCTGGGTCGATGCCGCGATCATGCGCTTCGGCGACATCATCCTGAGCTTCCCGACCATCCTGCTCGCCTTGCTGGTGGCGGGCGTGACGCGGATGCTGTTTCCGGCCGCGAGTTCGGCCGAATGGGCGCCCTTCATCCTCGTCGGCGCGATCGCCATCCATGAATGGGTGCAGTATGCCCGCACCGTGCGGGCCGCGACGATGGTCGAGAGCGCGCGCGACTATGTCCGCGCCGTCAAGGTGATCGGCCTGCCTTCCCGCCAGATCATGCTGCGGCACATCCTGCCCAATGTGATGGGGCCGGTGCTGGTCATCGCGACGATCAACCTCGCGGCTGCCGTACTGACGGAAGCCACCCTCTCCTTTCTCGGCGTCGGCATGCCGCCGACCTACCCTTCACTCGGCACGCTGATCCGCATCGGCAACGAGTTCGTCTTCTCCGGCGTCTGGTGGATCGCGCTGTTCCCGGCGCTTCTGCTGGTGCTGCTGGTGCTCGGCGTCAACATCGTCGGCGACTGGCTGCGCGACCTGTTCAACCCGAAGCTGCGGGGGCGCGGATGAGCGCCCCTGCCCCCATCCTCGCCATCGACCGGCTGCGGATCGAATACCCGCTTGCGGATGGTGGCGTGCTGACGGCGGTGGAAGGCGCGTCGCTGACCATCGCACCGGGCGAGATCCATGCGCTGGTCGGCGAATCCGGCGCGGGCAAGACGACGATCGGCAATGCCGTGCTCGGCCTGCTCGAAAAGCCGGGCCGCATCGCCTCGGGCACGATCGCCCTCGACGGCCAGCCCTTCGACCCGCTGAAGCCGGGCGCGATCCGGCTCGGGCGCGACATCGGCGCGGTCTTCCAGGACCCGATGACGAGCCTGAACCCGCTCTTCACGATCGAGAGCCAGATCGTCGAGACGCTGCGGGCGCATCTGCCGCTCGACCGGGCCGCGGCGCGGGCGCGCGCCCTCGATCTGTTGAAGGCGGTCGGCATTCCCGAGCCGGAGCGACGGCTGTCGGCCTATCCGCACCAGCTCTCCGGCGGGCAACGCCAGCGCGTCGTCATCGCCTGCGCCCTGGCCTGCGAGCCGCGGCTGCTGGTGGCCGACGAGCCGACGACGGCGCTCGACGTCTCGATTCAGGCGCAGATCCTCGATCTGCTGCGCGGGCTGGCGGATGAGCGCGGCATCGGCATCCTGCTCGTCACGCACAATATGGGCGTCGTCGCGCAGATCGCCGATACGGTGACGATCATGCACCGCGGCCGCATCGTCGAGAGCGGGCCGGTGGCGCAGGTGCTGCGCACGCCGCAGGCGGATTATGCCAAGGCCCTGATCGGCGCCGTGCCGCGCATCGACATCCGGCTCGACCGTTTTCCCATGCTCGACGGGGCGAACCAGACCGAGGCCGGCGCCGCGCGAGACCAGCTACGGGAAAAGGCCCTGGCCGTCGGGGACCCGTCGTCGGGTCGCGACGTGCCGCTACTCAGCGTCGACAATCTCAGCGTCGACTACGGGGCAGGCTTCCTGGCCGGCCGTGGCGCCCGCGCCTTCCGGGCCGTCGACGGGGTGAGCTTCGAGATCCGGCAAGGCGAGGTCTTCGGCCTCGTCGGCGAATCCGGCTGCGGCAAGACCACGATCGCCAATGTGGTGGCGGGCCTGCGGGCGCCGACCGGCGGCAGCATCCGCTTCGATGGCCAGGTGATCGCCGGCGCGGAGGCGGCCCCGCGCAAGGGCAAGGCCCGGCGCGCGATCCAGATGATCTTCCAGGATCCCTATTCCTCGCTGAACGCGCGGATGCGGGTCGGCCGCATCCTGGCGGAGCCGATCCTGTTCTACGAGTTGGCCCGGACGCGGGCCGAGGCCGAGGCCGATGTCGGCCTGCTGATCGAGGCCGTCGGCCTGCCGGCGGAAGCCGCGCAGCGCTTCCCACATGCCTTCTCCGGCGGCCAGCGCCAGCGGCTCTCGATCGCGCGGGCGCTGGGCGCGCGGCCGCGGCTGATCGTCTGCGACGAGCCGACCTCCTCGCTCGACGTCTCGGTCCAGGCGCAGATCCTCAACCTGCTGAAGGATCTGCGCGACGCGACCGGGCTGACGCTTCTGCTGATCAGTCATGACCTCGCGGTCATCCGCCAGATGTGCGACCGGGTCGCGGTGATGCGGGCGGGTCGCATCGTCGAGATGGCGGCCGCCGAGACGCTCTTCACGGCGCCCCAGGCCGACTACACCCGGCAATTGCTCTCGCTCGTGCCGACGCTCGAGCGCATTCGCGGCGAGGCCTGACGGCCGCTTCACCGAACCAAACATCCGGCCTGAGGAGACGACCATGACCGACATCCTGATCCAGCACGGCGTGGTCGTGACGATGGACGGCACCCGCCGCGTCATCGAGGACGGCGCCGTCGCGATCAAAGGCGACCGCATCGTCGCCGTCGGCACCAGCGCCGAGCTCGCGATCAGCCATGGCGATGCCGAGACCATCATCGACGCGGGCGGCAAGATCGTGATGCCGGGCCTGATCGACGCGCACACCCATGCCGGCCACGGCCTGATCAAGACCATGGGCGGCGGGCGCAGCGACGAATGGTACGAGGTCTGCCACACCGTCTACACCGTCGCCTCGACGCCGGAATGGTGGCGCGCGGAGGCGCAGCTCGCGGCGCTGGAGCGACTGCGTTTCGGCGTGACCACGGCGGTCGCGTTGCTCGGCGGCGGTGACACCATCATGCGCTGCGACGAGCCGGTTTATGGCGAGGCGCATCTCGACGGCGTCGCCGAGGTCGGCACGCGCTCGGTGCTGGCGGTCGGCGCGACGCGCCCGCCCTTCCCGCGCACCTATGCCCGCTTCGAGAACGGCGAGGTGAAGGAACACGCCACGAGTTTTGAAGACATGTTCGCGACCTGCCAATCGCTGGTCGAGTCGCAGCATGGCCGGCTCGGAAAGCGGCTCAACATCGCGCTGATCACGCCGACGCTGCGGGCCGAGCACGAGGCCGGGCTCAGCGCGTCGGATCTGGCCGATGCGCGTGCGCAGGGCCGTCGCATGTCCGATTTCGCCCGGGAGGCCGGCCTCGTCTTCACGCAGGACGGGCACACCAAGGGCAGCGTCGCCTATGCCAGGGAGCTCGGCGTTCTCGGGCCCCATGCGCTGCTCTCGCATTCGACAGCGTTGACCGACGAGGAGATCGCGATCGTCGCCGATACCGGCACGCATATCGTCCATAATCCGTCCGCCGTCGCCTCGATCCTGGCCCGCTGCCCGGTGACGGAGCTGCTCGAGGCCGGTGCCAATGTCTGCCTCGGCTCGGATGCGACGGCGCCGGACCGCTCGGGCGACATGTTCCGGCATATGCAGCAATGCATGCATTACCACCGCACCTTCCACCACGATCCGAGCTGGCTGCCGCCGGGCCGCGTGCTGGAGATGTGCACGGTGGATGCCGCGCGCGCGCTCGGCATGGCCGACGAGATCGGCTCGCTCGAGGTCGGCAAGAAGGCCGATGTCGTGCTGCTCGACTGGCGCCGGCCACATCTCTACCCGGCCAACATGCCGCTGTTCCGGCTGGTCTATTTCGCCAATGGCAACGACGTCGACACCGTCATCGTCGACGGCCGGATCGCGCTGCGTGGCCGCAAGGCGCTATTCGTCAACGAGGATGCGGTGCTCGACACGGCGCAGGCGCAGACGGAATGGATGCTAGATTATTGCGGATTCCGGCCTCTGCTGGAGACGCCGGCGAGCTTCTGGGGCCAGGTGCGCGCCATGGACCAGGTCGAGGCGCGCAGCCTGTCGGGGCTCAAGAAGAACTGAGCTGCAGCCTCAGGTCGCAGGCCGAAGCGGCACCCCGTCGCGGGCGACGATGCGGCCGCGCTTCAGGACGCGGCGGTTGGGCGAGCGGTTGACGACCGCCTCGGCCAGTGTCTCGCCGGGCAGGATCAGCAGATCGGCGGCGCAGCCCTCGGCCAGCCCGTAATCGGCCACCTCCATCAGCTTCGCGCCCTCGACGGTGCAGGTGTCGAGCGCGAGCCGGACCTCGTCGTCACGGCGGAGATTGTTGCGCAGGCCGACCAGCACGGCGCGCTCTAGCATGTCGCCATTGCCATAGGGGTTCCAGGTGTCGCGGATACCGTCGGACCCGGCGGCGATGCGGATGCCGGCGGCGAGCATGCGCTTGACCGCGGGAACCGGGCGGCTCGCCGGCGCGGTGGTGACGATGGCGATGTCGAGCGCCGCAACTTGCTCGATCAGCGGATCGACCAGCGCCGGATCGGGCGTGCCCAGGCAGAAGGCGTGGCTGATCGCGACCTTGCCCTTCATGCCCAGCGCCCGCGTGCGCTCGATGATCAGGTCGAGCGAGAAGGCACCCATCTCGCCGGGCTCGTGGAGATGGATGTCGAGCGGCTTCCCGTAGCGCTGGCAGAGCCCGAAGATCGCGTCGAGATGGCCCTTGGGGTCGCGGTCGATGCCGCAGGGGTCGAGCCCGCCAACGACCTCGCAACCGGCCTTCATGGCCGCGTCCATGACCTCGAGCGTTCCCGGGCGGCGCAGCAGGCCCGATTGCGGGAAGGCGACCAGCTCGATGTCGACGATGTCGCGCCAGGCGTCGCGCGTCGCCATGACGCCCTCGATGCCCCAAAGGCCATGCTCAGTGTCGACATCGACATGACTGCGGATATGCGTCGCGCCGAAGACCGAGGCTCGCACCGCCTGCCGGGCCGACTGACGGGCGGGCTCGATGTCGAGCCTCTTCTTGTTCATCCGCTCATTGTCGATCTTGTCGAGCAGATTCGGGCCGACCTCGTTCACATACCAGGGCAGGCCGAGCAGGTTCTTGTCGAGATGGGTGTGGGCCTCGACGAGGCCGGGCACGACGATCTCGCCGCGTCCCTCCTCTACCGCGACGCCGGGCGCCGCGATGGCCGGCGCGATCCGGGCGATGCGGCTGTTCTCGATCAGAATGTCGGTCGCCGCAGCGCCGAAGGGGCGGACGTCGCGCAGCAAAAGGGAAGCCGTCATGAGCGGAAAAGCCTCGCGGATTCGCGGCCAAAGCGTCCTCGACATCGAGGCAAATCGCAGCCGGCTTCCAGCATAGGCAGCACGCAAAAGCGCCTCAAGCGGCATCCGAACCAACGGATCCGCTTCTGCCGGCAATTTTTTGAGATTATTGAAGAAATGGCGCGGGCGACGGGGCTCGAACCCGCGACCTCCGGCGTGACAGGCCGGCACTCTAACCAACTGAGCTACGCCCGCGCAGGGCATCCGAGGCGCTGTGGCCGTCGGCGAGGTGTGGATTATGGCGACCGGCCCGAAGTGTCAAGCGCGCAGCGCCGGCAAAATGCAGATGGCCGGGATGGAGCAGGCGATGCGTCCACCGTCCATCCCGTCCTCCCACCACGGAAAGCTTGATGGCCGCCTCCGCACGGCTTACATGCGGCTGCGCGGGCGGTTAGCTCAGTCGGTAGAGCATCTCGTTTACACCGAGAGGGTCGGCGGTTCGAGCCCGTCACCGCCCACCATCCAGCCCCCTCAGGCTGTGGCGATCTCGCGCGAGAGCGATTCGGCGTGGCGGTCTAGCTGCTTGACCGCGTCCGCGACCCGCGAAGACGCCTCGTCGAGCGCTTGCACGGTGCCGCCCGCGGCCGCCGTTTCGCTCCGGACGCGATCAAGAGCGGCGACCAGGGCATTCGCCTCCTCGAACACCGTCCGCATATGGCGCTCGATATCGGCCGAGACGGCAACGTCGTCGCGCAGCCGCTGGGCCAGATCGCGGGCCGTGGCCCCGTCGCCGACGAGACCGCCGGTCATGTCGGTGATCTGGGCGGCGACCTCCCCCGAGGCCTGCTGGATCTGGCGGATCCGATCGGCGATATCCTCGGTCGCGGATGCCGTGCGCTCGGCCAGCGCCTTGACCTCGCCGGCGACGACGGCGAAGCCGCGCCCGGCCGGCCCTGCCCGGGCGGCCTCGATGGTCGCGTTGAGGGCGAGCAGATTGACCTGCTCGGCAATGTCCCGGATCACCCCGACGACATCGCCGACCCGGGTGGCTTCGGCGGCGAGGCGGCGGGTCCGCTCCTCGGCATCGCGCGAACGACGCACGGCGTGCTCGGCCTGATGGCCGACGAGATCGAGATGGGCTTCCACCGCCTGCACGGCCGTGCCGATGTCCGTGCCGAGCGCGATCACCGCCCGCCCAGCCTCGTCCAGCCGGGCGGCGTGGGTGCCGGCCTGATGCACGAGCTCGCCGCTAACGACCGACAGCGTGGCGACTTCGTCCACCGCCCCGCGGATCGCCTCCGAGGACGACGCCGCTTCGGCACGCAGGCGGTGGAGATCCTCGCCCAACCCGGCGCTGAAGCGATGCAGACGGCCGGCGCGCTCCAGCCGCTGACGGGCCTCCTCATCCGCTTCCCGCTGCGCGCTGTGAGCCGCGCGTCGTTCCTGCTTCAACATCTCCAGGGCTCGCGCGACAACGCCCAGTTCGTCACGCCGGCCGACATAGGGTATCGCGACCTCTCCCCCACGATCATGCGCGAGCTGCCCGATGGTGGCGGTCAGGTCGCGCAGGGGCCGGACCACGCGAAGCCCGACGGCGATGAAGGTGAGAGCGAGGATCGCAGCCGCCAGCAGCCCGCCCTGGGCCAGCCGCCAGCCGATCTCCCGCGCCTCCCGCGTGACGGTGGCGAGAGGCTGCCTGATCTCGATCAGGCCGCGCACATCCCCGACCTTCCAGTGCCGCGCCGGCGAGGCCGGATGATTGTTGTGACAGTCCACACAGCTCTGCGTCATGCGATCGGCCACGGCGACGCGCAGGATGGCCTCGGCGCCCTCGCCCTCGATCGCGCTGAAGGAGGGCGTCCTGTCCTCCGTCAGGGCCTTCCAGGCGGCCGCCTGAAAGGCGTCGAGGCTCTCCCGCCGCGGCCGCTGTGGCCAGGGAAAGGGGCTGACGAGCCTGATCTGATCGCCCCCGGCGGCCAGCTTCTCGGTGTAGTCGAGCAGGAAGCTGGTGGGCACGGGGATCGCATGCAGATCTGGGCCGTATCCGGACTTGGCCGCCCCCTCGGCCTTGGGCGACAAGCGGGCGATGACGGCGTCGGAGTAGAAGGCCCGCAGCGCCACGAGCCGCATCGCGCCCGCGACGGCCCGCTCTCGCGCCGCGCGCACCTCGACCGCGATGATCGAGCCCGGCAAATAGGCAGAGAGCGCGATCATGAGCATCATGATGGCCGAGACGCCCGGTAGCACGATGGACCAGATCAGCGATCTGGAACCGAACGCGGCGGGCGGGGCCGGCCTTCCGGGCGCGTCTCCCAAACTTACTCTCGCCTTAGCCATGACCGCTGCGACCAACTCGGACGCTCCGAACATGCCAGCGGATGGTTAAGGCTTTCCCATAGGGAAAGGCCGCCGGTTGCCCGGCGGCCTTTCGATTGAACGTCAGCCAGCTTCAGTGAGCGACGACGCCGGCCGCATCGTCCTCGGCCACCTTGGGAGGCGCTTTCAGATCCTCTTCCCAGACGATCGGCACGGGCTGCCGCGTCAGGGCATGCTGCAGGACCTGCTCCATCCGCGAAACCGGCACGATCTCCATGCCCTCCTTCACGGACTTCGGCAGATCGACCAGATCCTTGGCGTTGTCCTCGGGGATCAGCACCTTCTTGATGCCGCCCCGCAGCGCCGCGAGGAGCTTCTCCTTCAGCCCGCCGATCGGCAGCACCCGGCCCCGCAGCGTGACCTCGCCGGTCATGGCGACGTCGCGGTTGGTCGGGATGCCGGTCAGGATCGAAACGATCGAGGTCGCCATCGCGATACCGGCCGACGGTCCGTCCTTGGGGGTCGCTCCTTCGGGAACATGGACATGGATGTCCCGACGGTCGAAGAGCGGGGGCTCGATGCCGAAATCGACGGCGCGCGAGCGGACATAGGACGCCGCCGCGGAGATCGATTCCTTCATCACCTCCTTGAGGTTGCCGGTGACGGTCATCTTGCCCTTGCCGGGCATCATGACGCCTTCGATCGTCAGCAGCTCGCCGCCGACCTCGGTCCAGGCCAGGCCCGTGACGACACCGACCTGATCCTCCGTCTCCGCCATGCCGTAGCGATAGCGCGGCGGGCCGAGATACTCCTCTAGCAGCTCGCTCGTGACGGTGACCTTCTTCTTCTTGGTCAGGACGATGTCCTTCACCGCTTTGCGGACGGTGTTGGACAGCTCGCGCTCGAGATTGCGGACACCGGCCTCCCGCGTATAGCGGCGGACCAGGGTCTGCAGCGCATCGGACTCGATCGACCACTCCTTCGACTCGAGCCCGTGCTTCTTGATCGCATTCGGGATCAGGTGGCGGCGGGCGATCTCGGTCTTTTCGTCCTCGGTGTAGCCGGCGATGCGGATCACCTCCATGCGGTCCAGAAGGGCCGGCGGGATGTTCAGCGTGTTCGCCGTCGTCACGAACATGACGTTCGACAGGTCGTAATCGACCTCGAGATAGTGGTCGTTGAAGGTGCCGTTCTGCTCCGGATCGAGCACTTCGAGCAGGGCCGCCGACGGATCGCCGCGGAAGTCCTGGCCCATCTTGTCGATCTCGTCGAGCAGGATGAGCGGGTTGGCCGTCTTCGCCTTCTTCATCGACTGGATGATCTTGCCGGGCATCGAGCCGATATAGGTGCGGCGGTGACCGCGGATCTCGGCCTCGTCACGCACGCCGCCGAGCGACATGCGCACGAATTCGCGACCCGTCGCCTTGGCGATCGACTTGCCGAGCGAGGTCTTGCCGACGCCGGGAGGACCGACGAGACACAGGATCGGGCCGGCGAGCCGGTTGGCGCGCTGCTGCACGGCGAGGTACTCGACGATGCGGTCCTTGACCTTGTCGAGACCGAAATGATCGTCGTCCAGCACAGCCTGGGCGGCCGGCAGGTCCTTCTTGATCTTCGACTTCTTGCCCCACGGAATGCCGAGCATCCAGTCGAGATAGTTGCGCACGACCGTCGCCTCGGCCGACATCGGCGACATCTGGCGCAGCTTCTTCATCTCCGCGATGGCCTTGTCGCGGGCCTCCTTGGAGAGCTTGGTGCGGGCGATGCGCTCTTCCAGCTCGGCGAGCTCGTCACGGCCTTCCTCGCCGTCGCCGAGCTCCTTCTGGATCGCCTTCATCTGCTCGTTGAGGTAGTATTCGCGCTGGGTCTTCTCCATCTGGCGCTTGACGCGCGAGCGGATGCGCTTCTCGACCTGGAGCACGGACATCTCGCTTTCCATCAGCGAGAGCACCTTCTCGAGCCGATGCGCGACATGGGTGATCTCGAGCACCGCCTGACGGTCGGCGATCTTGACGGCCAGATGCGAGGCCACGGTGTCGGCGAGCTTCGAGGGCTCCTCGATCTGCGACACGGCGGCGACGATTTCGGGCGAGATCTTCTTGTTGAGCTTCACATAGCTCTCGAACTCGCTGACGACCGAGCGGCCCAGCGCCTCGACCTCGACCTTCTTGCCCTCCTCCTCGGCGAGGCCGACGGCCTCGGCCTGGTAGAAAGCCTCGTCGGCGACATAGGCCGTCGCCTTGGCGCGGCCGACGCCCTCGACCAGCACCTTGACGGTGGAGTCAGGCAGCTTGAGCAGCTGCAGCACGCGGGCGAGCGTGCCGATCTCGTAGATGTCCTTGGTTTCCGGATCGTCGTCGCCGGCGTTCTTCTGCGTGGCGAGCAGGATCAGCCCGTCGGTCTTCACGACCTCCTCGAGCGCACGGATCGACTTCTCGCGGCCGACGAAGAGCGGCACGATCATGTGGGGGAAAACGACGATGTCGCGCAGGGGGAGAACCGGATAGGTGCCGGTTTCACCGGGCACGAAAGGAGCGCGGGGCGCCGAGCCAGTCATGACTATTCCTTTGTGGTTGCGCCCGCCGTCTTCCCCGCAATGGGCGTCGGCGCCGGACGTAAGCGGACGTGGCGACCATTCGCCCATCCGCCCCCGCGCATCGCACCCTCGACAGGCATGCGACTCTCGCGAGTGAGCCTAAAGTGGAGACTTCCTCACCGGCTTTCAAGCGATCCGGCGACAGTTGGCCCCAGACAATTGCACCGCGTCAATTTGCTCCAGCCGAGACGGCGGCCCGATTTCGCGCCACCGCCACCAGGGCAGGAGACAGACCGGTCAAGCATTCGCCGCGAGGGCCCAAGCAGACGCCGGGCCGGATACGCAAAACGCGCGCCAGACGGCGCGCGTTCGACGATTTGTTATCTGGCAAGGCACAGGCAGGGCCGCTTCGGACACCCGCCCAATACCAGCCCGGCCCGATCACGCGGCGTCTCAGGCCGAGGCCGACTTCGCCTCGTCCTCGCGCTCCGAGTAGATGAACAGAGGGCGAGACTTGGATTCCACGGCCTCCGGGCCGATCACGACCTGCTCGACGCCCTCGAGGCCCGGCAGCTCGTACATCGTCTCGAGCAGGATGCCCTCCATGATGGAGCGCAGGCCGCGCGCGCCGGTCTTGCGCTCGATCGCCTTGCGGGCGATCAGGCCAACCGCCTCGTCGGTGAAGGTCAGCTCGGTGTCCTCCATCTCGAAGAGACGCTGATACTGCTTGACCAGCGCGTTCTTCGGCTCGGTCAGGATGGTCTTCAGCGCGGCCTCGTCGAGATCCTCCAGCGTCGCCAGGACCGGCAGACGGCCGACGAATTCCGGGATCAGACCGAACTTCAGCAGATCCTCGGGCTCGACCTCACGGAAGATCGCCCCCGTGCGGCGCTCGTCGGGGCCCTTCACGGTCGCACCGAAGCCGATCGAGGTGCCCTTGCCGCGGCCCGCGATGATCTTGTCGAGGCCGGCGAAGGCGCCGCCGCAGATGAAGAGGATGTTGGTGGTGTCGACCTGCAGGAACTCTTGCTGCGGATGCTTGCGCCCGCCCTGCGGCGGCACGGAGGCGACGGTGCCTTCCATGATCTTGAGCAGGGCCTGCTGCACGCCCTCGCCCGAGACGTCGCGCGTGATCGACGGGTTGTCGGACTTGCGGCTGATCTTGTCGATCTCGTCGATGTAGACGATGCCGCGCTGCGCCCGCTCGACATTATAGTCGGAGGCCTGGAGCAGCTTGAGGATGATGTTCTCGACATCCTCGCCGACATAGCCGGCTTCGGTCAGCGTCGTCGCGTCGGCCATGGTGAAGGGCACGTCGAGGATGCGGGCCAGCGTCTGCGCGAGCAGCGTCTTTCCCGAGCCGGTCGGCCCGATCAGCAGGATGTTGGACTTCGCCAGCTCGACGTCGTTGTGCTTCGTCGCGTGCGAGAGGCGCTTGTAATGGTTGTGGACAGCGACGGAGAGCACCTTCTTGGCGTGCTCCTGGCCGATGACGTAGTCGTCCAGAACCTTGCGGATCTCCTTCGGCGTCGGCACCCCGTCCTTGGACTTGACCAGCGCGGACTTCGATTCCTCGCGGATGATGTCCATGCAGAGCTCGACGCATTCGTCGCAGATGAACACGGTCGGACCCGCAATGAGCTTGCGAACCTCGTGCTGGCTCTTGCCGCAGAAGGAGCAGTAGAGCGTGCTCTTGGAATCGCCGCCGCTGACCTTACTCATCGTCCATCTCCATTCTCGGAGCCGGAGACCACATCAGCCCTAAGCGGATGCAACCGTCGTCTCTTCGTCATCATAGGCGTCCAGTTCACGATCATCAGGTTAACGGCCCGTTCCGAGACGCCTGATTTCGCGGCTGATCCACAAGCGGATCAGCGTGGGACACCGGCGGGATCATCCCGCATCCGTCCGATTCCCCATGCAAACACGGGGCCGGCCACCTGGCAATATGGGGACTCGGCGAGGCCGAGCCAACCCATCTGCAACGCGCCCGCTGGTCGCAGCCGCGATCAGGCCGGGTCCTCGGGGCGCTTGTCGATGACCTTGTCGATGAGCCCGAACTCGCGGGCCGCCTCGGCGGTCATGAAATTGTCGCGCTCGAGAGCCGCCTCGATCTCGGCATAGGTGCGGCCGGTGTGGTTGACATAGATCTCGTTCAGCCGGCGCTTCAGGCTCTCGACCTCGCGGGCATGGATCAGGATGTCGGTGACCTGGCCCTGATAGCCGCCGGAGGGCTGATGCACCATGATGCGGGCATTCGGCAGGGCGAAGCGCATGTCCTTGGCGCCGGCGGTCAGCAGCAGCGAGCCCATCGAGGCGGCTTGGCCGACGCAGAGCGTCGTCACCGGGCAGCGGATGAACTGCATCGTGTCATAGATCGACAGGCCGGAGGTGACCACGCCGCCGGGCGAGTTGATGTAGAAGGAGATTTCCTTCTTGGGGTTCTCGGCCTCGAGGAACAGGAGCTGCGCCACGATCAGCGACGCCGAGTAATCCTCGACCGGCCCGGTCAGGAAGATGATCCGCTCGCGCAGCAGGCGCGAATAGATGTCGAAGGCACGCTCGCCGCGGCTCGACTGCTCGACCACCATCGGGACGAGATTGTTGTAGGTCTCGATCGGATCGCGAAGCATGGAGATGTCCTTGGATGGAAGAGGCCGGAAGAGCGGAGGCCGGGAACCGGCGGTCGGTCGAATCGTGACTGTCGTGAGAGCCACACACATAAGCACGGCAAACGCGGCTGAAAAGAGAAGCGCCGCCCGGCACGGGGCCGAGCGGCGCGAATGTTGAGAATAAGGTTTCCGTATCGTCAGACGGATGCGTCGTCGCCGGAGGAATCCTCGGCCTTGTCGGCCTTCTTCGCCTTCTTGGCGGCCGCCTTCTTCGGCTTGGCCTCGGCGGCCGCGTCGGCGTCCTCGTCGGCGAAGAGCGCCTCGCGCGAGACGGTCTGGTCCTCGACCTTCACCTGCCCGAGCAGGTGGTCGACGACCTTCTCCTCGAAGATGGGCGCGCGGATCTCGGCGAGAGCCTGCGGGTTCTTGCGGTAGAACTCCCAGACCTGCTTCTCCTGGCCCGGGAACTGACGGGCGCGCTCGACGAGAGCCTGAGTGACCTCGTCATCCGAGATTTGCACCTTGGCCTGCTCGCCGATCTCGGCCAGCACGAGACCAAGACGGACGCGGCGCTCGGCGATCTTGCGGTAGTCGGCGCGGGCGGCCTCCTCGGTCGTGCCCTCGTCCTCGAAGGACTTCTTGGCGTCCTTCATGTCGGCCTCGACCTGGCTCCAGACGCTGCCGAACTCCTGCTCGACGAGCGTCGGCGGCAGCTCGAAGGTGTACTTGCCGTCGAGCGCGTCGAGCAGGCTCTTCTTGAGCTTGCGGCGCGACTGGGTGGCGAAGTCGCGGCCGATCTGCTCGCGGATCGCGGTCTTCAGCGCGTCGAGCGACTCCAGGCCGAACGCCTTGGCGAGCTCGTCGTCGATCTTGACCGGCTCGGGAGCCTGGACCTCGGTGACGGTGACCTCGAACTCGGCCGGCTTACCGGCGAGATGCTGGGCGGTATAGTTCTCCGGGAAGGTCACCTTGACGGTGCGGGTCTCGCCGGCCTTCGCGCCCTCGAGCTGCTCCTCGAAGCCGGGGATGAACTGGCCGGCGCCGACGTCCAGCGCGATGCCCTCGCCCGTGCCGCCGTCGAAGGGCTTGCCCTCGAGCGTGCCGACGAAGGAGATCATCAGGCGGTCGCCCTTCTCGGCCTTGGCCTTCTCGCCCTTGTTGGAGAAGCTGCGGTTCGAGGACGCCATCCGCTCCAGGGCGGCGTCGACATCGGCGTCCGGAACCTCGGCGACCGGCTTGGTCAGCGCCACGTCCGAGAGGTCGGCGAGTTCGATCTTCGGCAGGACCTCGAGCGCGACGGTAAAGGCGAGATCGCCCTTGGCCTCCATCGCGGCCTCGATCTCGTCCTTGTTCTCGGGGAACTTGATCTGCGGCTCGAAGGCGAGCTTCAGGCCGTGATCGGCGACGATCTTCTGATTGGCTTCGTTGACCGCGTTCTGGACGACATCGGCCATGACCGAGCGGCCATAGAGCCGGCGCAGATGCCCGACCGGCACCTTGCCGGGGCGGAAGCCGTTGATGCGCGCCTTGCCCTGCAGACCCTGGAGGCCGTCATCGAGCCGCGTCTTGAGGTCGGCGGCGTTCAGCACCACCTGAAATTCGCGCTTGAGGCCCTGCGAGAGGGTTTCGGTCACGTTCATCGTTTTCGATCCGCCAACAGCTCGTTACTTCAATGTCCAAAGCGCGACGCCGGGGAGACCGCCGCCGCGCTCACGAAAACCATTCGATGGTGCGGGCGGAGGGACTCGAACCCCCACGACTTTCGCCGCTGGTACCTAAAACCAGTGCGTCTACCAGTTCCGCCACGCCCGCCGGCCCGATGGCGCCAGCATGCGCAAAAGCGCAGCGCGGCCATCATTGGGCGCCGGTGCTATACGCATTTCAGGCGGCCCATGCAGCAAAAAAATGACGGTTCTGCAAAAGACGCCGGGCGGCCGTCCTCACGCGATCGCAAGGGCACGGCCTCTCGCCTTCGCTCCCGCCGCCGATTATGCGGTTGTGCATGACCGACACGATCGACAGCCCCGCCCTACCGACCCGCCGCGCCGCGCTGACCGGTTTGGCCGCCGCGAGCGCGCTCGCCGCCCTGCCCGGCGGGGCCAGCGCCCAGTCGGCCTCGCCCCCGGCGGCTGCCGCCGAGCCGCCCCTGCGCACGCTCACCGCGGCGCCTGCGAAAGCGCGTCTGCGCCCGGCACCGGCGCTCGACAGCGAGATCTGGGCCTTCGATGGCGCCACGCCGGGGCCCACTTTGAGGATCCGCCAGGGCGAGGCGCTGCGCCTCGAGTTGCTCAACAACACCAGCGGGCCGCTGTCACTGCACTGGCACGGGCTGCGGGGCGACGCGGCGATGGACGGGGTCGGCGGCTTCAGCCAGCCCGCGATCGCGCCAGGCGAGCGCTTCACCTATCGCCTGAAGCCGCCGGATTCGGGCACCATCCTGTATCGGCCGCTGGTGCTCGGCGGTGCCGCCGAGCCCGCCGGGCGGGGGCTCAGCGGCCTGCTCGTCGTCGAGGAGCCCGAACCGCCACCGGTCACGCTCGACCTGCCCGTTCTGGTCACCGACTGGCTGCTCGGCGACGACAATGCGGTCCAGCCCTTCGCGCCCGACAGCCCTGCCGTTGCGGCCGCCGGGCGGCTCGGGAGCTGGGTGACCGTCAACGGCGCGGCGCCGCCGCAGCGTGTGCCGGTGGCGCCCGGAGCGCGGGTGAGGCTGCGGCTCGCCAATGCCTGCAACGCCCGGATCATGCGGCTGCGCTTTGACGGCATCAAGGCGGTGGTCATCGCGGTCGACGGGCAACCGACCGAATCCTTCGAGCCGGTGCGCTCGCAACTGCCCTTCGCGCCGGGGACCCGCTACGACCTCCTGGTCGACATGCCGGCGGAGGCCGGGGCGACCGCGATCGTCACGGCGCTCGTCGGCTCGGGCGTGCCGCTGGTCCGGCTTGTCACCGAGGGCACCGCCCGGCCGGTCTCGACCGCGCCGATGGCCCTCAAGGCCAACCCGACGCTGCCGGCGGCGGTGCGCCTGCAGGATGCGGTGCGACCGCAGATCGTGATCGAGGGCGGGGCGAAGCTCGGTGCCGACCTGAAGCTCGACATGGCGAGCGTCGATCCAGCGCGGCCCTGGCGCCTCAATGGCGGGGTCGGCGATGCCGCGGGCAAGCCGCTCTTCAGCGTCAAGCGCGGCACGCCGATCGTGCTCGCGATCGACAACCGGACCGCCTTCCTGCAGCCGCTGCATGTCCACGGCCATTGCTTCCGCCTGCTTCACCCGCTCGACGATGGCTGGGAGCCCTACTTCCTCGACACCGTGCAGATCCCGGACGGCAAGCGCCTGCACATCGCCTTCATCGCCGAGAATCCCGGCCGCTGGCTGATCTCTTCGACCGTGCTGGAGCGCTTCGACCGCGGCCTGTGGACCTGGTTCGAGGTGACGTGATGGCTGAAAGCCGCTGGCGCCGGGGGATGCGGTGGCTGCTGGCGGCGTTCTATCTCGCGGCCGGCCTGCTGCATCTCGCCCGACCCGAGGGTTTCCTGCCGATCGTGCCGGACTGGGTGCCGGCGCCTCTTGCGGTCGTGATCGCCACCGGCGTTGCGGAGATCGCCGGTGCCGTCGGCCTGATGATCCCGCGCCTGCGCCCGGCGGCCGGCATCGGGCTCGCGCTCTACGCGGCCTGCGTGTTCCCGGCCAACATCAAGCATGCGCTGGAAGGCGTTGCCGTGACAGGCCTTCCCTCGAGCTGGTGGTATCACGCGCCGCGCCTGGCGCTGCAGCCGGTGCTGGTCTGGTGGGCGCTCCAGGCCGGCGGTGTCATCCGCTGGCCGTTCAAGCGCCCCTGACGCTCCCCGCCGGGCTCAAGCCAGCGAGAGCCGAGTCAGCACGTCGGCGACGATCGCGTCCTTCGACGATTCGACCGAGACGACGAGCGGTCGCTCGTCCTCGCCTGGCTCTTCGAGCGTGGCGAACTGGCTGTCGAGCAGCGCCGTCGGCATGAAGTGATGCTGCCGCTGTGCCATGCGCTCGCCGATCAGCTCGCGCGAGCCCTTGAGATAGACCAGCGCGACATCCGCCCGGTCGCCGACGATGACGCGGCGATAGGCGCGCTTCAGCGCCGAGCAGGTGACGATGCCGTGGCCGCCCGACGCGCGCAGATCGTCGATCCAGGCGGCGATGGCGGCGAGCCAGGGCTTGCGGTCCTCGTCGGTCAGCGGCGTGCCGCCCGCCATCTTGGCGACGTTCTCCGGCGGGTGAAACGAATCGGCGTCGCGGAAGGGCCAGCCGAGCTGGCCGGCGAGGCGCTCCCCCAGCGAGGTCTTGCCCGAGCTGGCGACGCCCATGACGACGATGACGGCCGGCTTGACCGTCGCATGCGAGGCAACCATCCGGAATCAGCCCTGCTTTTTGGGTTCGACATGGCCGCCGAAGCCGGCCCGCATCGCCGAGAGCACCTTCTCGCCGAAGGTGTGGTCGACGCGCGAGCGGAAGCGCGCGAACAGCGCCGAGGTCAGCACCTCCGCCGGCGTCGCGGTCTCGACCGCGGCATCGACGGTCCAGCGCCCCTCGCCCGAGTCGGACACATGGCCGGAATAGGCCGAGAGCTCCTCGTCGGCGGCCAGCGCCTCGGCCGTCAGGTCGAGCAGCCAGGAGGTCACGACCGAGCCGCGGCGCCAGACTTCGGCGATCTCGGCCGTATCGAAGGAAAAGCCGTATTCGGGCGGCAGGCCTTCCGTCGCGGAGGCGTTGCGCAGCAGGTCGAAGCCCTCGGCGAAGGCCTGCATCATGCCGTACTCGATGCCGTTATGGACCATCTTGACGAAATGGCCGGCGCCGACGGGTCCGCAGTGAAGGTAGCCCTGCTCGCTCGTCGGATTGCGGCCCTCGCGATGCTTCGTCGGCTCGATCTCGCCCTTGCCGGGCGCGAGCGTCGCGAAGATCGGCTCGAGCCGGTCGAAGGCCGCCTTGTCGCCGCCGATCATCAGGCAGTAGCCGCGGTCGAGACCATGCACGCCGCCCGAGGTCCCGACATCCATGTAGTGCAGGCCCTTGGCCGCCAGTTCGCGCCCACGGCGGACATCGTCCTTCCAGAAGGCGTTGCCGCCGTCGATCAGCGTGTCGCCCGGCGAGAGCAGGCCGGCGAGCTCGGCCAGTGTCGCCTCGGTGATCTTGCCGGCCGGCAGCATCACCCAGATCGCGCGCGGCGCCTGGAGCTTGGCGACCATGTCGGCGAGATCGGCCGCGACGACCGCGCCATCCGCCGCCAAGGCCGCGCCGGGCTTGGGATCGCGGTCGTAGACGACGCAGTCATGCCCGGCGCGCATCAGCCGGCGCACGATGTTGCCACCCATCCGGCCGAGGCCGACCATTCCAAGCTGCATCGGGAATCCTTTCGTCGCCGCCCTCGCGATGCGAGGCCACGGATTTTCAGCGCGCTTCTCGCATCCCGGCGGCCTCCGCGACAAGCCAGTCCCGCAACAGCGCGAAGGCCGGGCTCGGGGGGCGATCGGAGGGATAGGTCAGCCAGTAGCCGTGGCGGCTGCGAAAACCGAGCCCGGCCGGATTGACGAGCTGGCCGCTCGCCAATTCCTCGCCGACCAGCGTGCGGGGCACCAGCGCCAGTCCTTGGCCGGCGATGGCGGCGCGGATGACGAGCGCATAGAAGCCGAACCGAATCACCCGCTGGGGCGCGAGGCCGACGACGCCGTTCGCCTCGCCGAAGTCGCTCCAGCGCAGCGGCGTCTGGAAATGGTCGAGCACCGGAAATCGCGCGACGTCGGCTGCGCTCTCGAGACCGCCGAAGCGGCCGAAGACATCGGGAGCGCCGACCAGAACCACGTCGCGGCCGAAGAGATAGTCGCAGACCTGGCCGGGCCAGTCGCCCTCGCCGAAGCGGAAGATGGCGTCGGGCGGCTCACTGGTGTCATGGGTGACGAAAGTGGTGAACTGCACGTCGATCTCGGGATGCCGGTCGGAAAAGCCCGAGAAGCGCGGCACCAGCCAGCGATCGCCCAGGATCGGCAGCACATGCAGCCTGACGCGGTGCTGTGCCGGGCGAAACGGCGCCATCCCGGCGACGGCCGCCACCAGACCCGACAGGGCCGCGCGCGCCGGCTCGATGAAGGCGCGGCCGGCCTCGGTGGGCTCGAGACCGCGGCGGTTGCGCCTGAACAGCGGCACGCCGACGATCTGCTCGACGGCCTTGAGCTGCTTGCTGACCGCGCTCTGCGTCATGTTGAGTTCGAGCGCCGCGCCGGAGCAGGAGGCGTGACGCGCCACGGCCTCGACGACGCGCAGGCCGGTGGTCGACGGCAAGGGATGCGACGGCCCGCTCATCCCGACATTTTAAGGGACGTTGCCGATCCGGCAAAGAGGTATTCCGAAATGGAATGATCGTGGGAAATCATCTCCTTTGCCGGCGGGGCCGTCCTCGCCCTAGGCTTCCCCGAAGAGACATCGTGCCGGAGTTGATCTGTGAACCAGCCCTTGCGCCTCTGGGGTGGCCGCTTCGGCGCCGAGCCCGATCCGTCTTTGACTCGCCTCTCCCGCTCGGAGCCGAGCTATTTCCGGCTCGCGCCCTATGATCTGGCCGGTTCGCGCGCCCATATCCGCGAACTCGGCCGCGCCGGGCTTCTCGACGATGGCGAGATCGCCACAATCCTGAGGGCCATCGACGAGGTGGCGCAGCAGCATGCCGCCGGGCTGATCGAGCCCTGGCCGGAGGACGAGGACGTCCACACCTTCCTGGAGCGGGTGCTGACCCAGAAGCTCGGACCGCTCGGCGGGAAGATCCGCGCCGGGCGCTCGCGCAACGACCAGGCCGCCAACGATCTCAAGCTGTTCCTGCGCCACCGGGCGCGGACGCTGATGACGGAGCTCATGGCGCTGCAGGATGCGCTCGTCGCCCAAGCGCAGGCCCACAAGGCGACGCCGGTGCCCGGCGTGACCCATCTCCAGGCGGCCCAACCGATCACCTTCGGCCATCATCTTCTCGCCCATGCCCAGGCTTTCTCGCGCGATGCAGGCCGGCTGATGGACTGGGATGCGCGCAATGCCGTCTCCCCGCTGGGGGCCGCGGCCTTGGCGGGCTCGGCGATTGCGCTCAATCCCGAGCTGTCGGCCGAAGAGCTCGGCTATGACGCCTCCTTCGAGAATTCGGTCGACGCGGTCGGCGCGCGGGACCATGTCGCCGAATTCCTGTTCGTCGCCGCAATGCTCGCGGTGCATCTGTCGCGCCTGGCCGAGGAGATCGTGATCTGGTGCACCCAGCCCTATCGCTGGATCTCGCTGCACGATTCCTTCGCGACCGGCTCCTCGATCATGCCGCAGAAGAAGAACCCCGACATCGCCGAGCTGACGCGCGGACGCTCGGCCCGGCTGATCGGCGGCGTGACCACGATGCTGGCCGCCTTGAAGAGCCTGCCCTTGTCCTACAACCGCGACCTCGCCGAGGATAAGCGCGCCGCCTTCGAGGCCGTCGACGGGCTGGCGCTGGTGCTGCCGGCGATGGCGGGCATGGTCGCGACGATGACCGTCGAGACCGAGACGATGCGGAAGGCCGCGTCGCAGGGCTTCACGCTCGCCACCGAGGTCGCCGATTTCCTGGCGCGCAAGGGCGTTCCCTTCAGCACGGCGCATGACATCACCGGCGCGCTGGTGCGACTCTGCGAGGAGCGCGACTGCGAGCTCCACGAGATCGACGATGCCGATCTGGCGGCCGTCGATCCTCGCCTGACGCCCGATATCCGCGAGCATCTGACGCTCGAGGCCGCGCTGGACGCCCGCATGGCCCGGGGCGGTACCTCGCCAGCACGCGTCGCCGAGCAGATCGAGCGGCTGTCGCGCGATCTGGCCCGGCAGCGCGCCTGGGCGCTGGAGTACCGGGGGCCGACGCCATGACCCAGCCCACGCGGACGGCATCTCACTTCGACCCAGCCATCCTGAGCCTGCCCCGGGTCGGACGCCTGCATCTCGGGCGCTGGCTCTCGGCCGCGCTGGTGCTGCTGGCCCTGGCACTGGTGATCAAGGCCTTCGCCGAGGGCGACATCGCCTGGAAGGTCGTCGGCCAGTTCTTCACCGCGCCGGCCATCCTCGGCGGGCTCGTCAACACCGTCATCATGACGGTCTGCGCCATGGCGCTGGGCATCGCGCTGGGCGTCCTCTTCGCCATCATGGCGATGTCGCCCAATGGCGTGATGCGGGGCTGCGCCGCCTTCTACATCTGGTTCTTCCGCGGCACGCCGCTGATCCTGCAGCTGCTGATCTGGTTCAACCTCGCGCTGGTGTTCCCGACCCTCGGCATCCCCGGCCTGTTCTCGGTCCGGACGATCGACGTGATCGGGCCCTTCATGGCGACGCTGCTGGGGCTCGGCATCAATCAGGGGGCCTATACGGCGGAGGTCGTCCGCTCCGGCATCCTCTCGGTCGATCACGGCCAGACCGAAGCCGCCAAGGCGATCGGCATGACACGGCTGACGACGCTGCGCCGGATCGTGCTGCCGCAGGCGATGCGGGTGATCATCCCGCCCGTCGGCAACGAGGTGGTCAGCATGGTCAAGCTGACCTCGATCGCCAGCGTGATCCAGTTCTCCGAGATCCTGCGCAACGCCCAGACGATCTATTACGCCAATGCCCGCGTCATCGAACTGCTGATCGTCGCCGCCGGCTGGTACCTGATCGTGGTGTCGATCCTGTCGCTCGGCCAGATCGCGCTCGAACGGCATTTCGCCAAGGGGCGTGCCGGCGCGGGAGGTCGACATGGCTGAGACCGGCATCCCGATGGTCAAGGCGCTGTCGGTCACCAAGCGCTTCGGCACGCTGGCCGCGCTCGACGACGTCTCGCTCGAGATCGCACCCGGCGAGGTCGTCTGCATCGTCGGGCCTTCGGGCTCCGGCAAATCGACGCTGCTGCGCTGCATCAACCAGCTCGAGCGCATCGACTCCGGCGCGATCTGGGTCGATGGCGAACTCACCGGCTTCCGGCAGGAGGGCGGACGGCTGGTCGAGCTGACCGACCGCGACATCGCCCGGCAGCGGCTGGCCAGCGGCATGGTCTTCCAGCGCTTCAATCTCTTCGCCCATATGACGGCGCTGCAGAACATCATCGAGGGGCCGGTGACGGTCCTGAAGCGCCAGCGGCGCGATGCGATCGCCGAAGCCGAGGCGCTGCTCGCGCGCGTCGGCCTGGCGGAGAAACGCGACGCCTATCCGTCCGAACTCTCCGGCGGCCAGCAGCAGCGCGTCGCCATCGCCCGCGCATTGGCCATGAAGCCGCGCCTGATGCTGTTCGACGAGCCGACCTCGGCGCTCGATCCCGAACTCGTCGGCGAAGTCTTGGCCGTGATGCGCGACCTCGCCCGCAGCGGCATGACGATGATCGTGGTGACGCATGAGCTGGGCTTCGCCCGCGAAGTCGCCAGCCGGGTCGTCTTCATGGACCAGGGCCGGCTCGTCGAGCAGGGCCCGCCGGCCCAGGTTCTGGGAGCGCCGCAGCAGCAGCGCACCCGCGACTTCATCGCCGCCGTCCTGAGCTGACCCACCCCATCATCAAGCGCCGCTTCCAGAGGAGTTTCCCATGTCCCAGATGACCCGCAGCCTGATCGCCGCGCTCGCCCTCGCCCTGCCTGCCGCCGCTTCGGCCCAGGAGCTTCCGGCGCGCATCAAGTCCGCCGGCAAGATCGTGGTCGCAACGCAGCCGAACTACCCGCCGATCACCTTCAAGGACACGGCGACCAACACGCTGACCGGGCTCGACATCGAGCTTGGCGAGGCGATCGGCGCCGAACTCGGCGTCAAGATCGAATGGCAGGAAACCGCCTTCGCGCAGATGCTGCCCTCGCTGCAGACGGGCCGCGTCGATATGGTCATGGCCGGCATGTCGGACAATGCAGCCCGGCGCGAGACCGTGGATTTCGTCAACTACTTCGCGTCCGGCGCGCAGTTCTACACGATCACGGCGCTGGCGGCCTCGGGCATCAAGACCACCGACGACCTCTGCGGCAAGAGCGTGGGCGCCAGCCGCTCCACCACCTGGCCGGCCGAAATGGAGAAGTGGAGCCAGGCCAACTGCGTCGCCAAGGGCAAGCCGGCGATGACGATCGTCGGGACCGAGGGCTCGGTCGATGCCCGCACGCAGCTCAAGACGCAGCGGCTGCAGGCGGCTGTCCAGGGCAGCGAGACGATGCCCTATTTCCTGAAGCTCGAGCCCAACACCTATGTGCCGCTGGGCACGCCCTTCACCGATGTCCGCGCCGGCATCCCCTTCGCCAAGACCGCGGAGGGCAACCAGCTGCGCGACGCGGTCAAGGGCGCTCTCGACCGGCTCAAGGCCAAGGGCGGCTATGACGCGATCTTCGCGAAATACGGCCTGCAGAGCAGCGCCCTGCCGGCGATCACGGTCAACGCAGGCAAGTGAGCCCTCCTGCCCTCGCCCGGTGTGCCGCAGGCCGCCGGGCGAGCGTGCCGTTTCAGGGAAACATCAGCGCTAAGGGCTCCATCGACCAGAGCGGCTGGACGGCGAGAGGCCGCACCGAGGCCTCGACCGGAAGCGCCCCCTCCTCGCGCCAGCGCGCGACGAGCGCGGTGGCCTCGGCCGCCCGCGTCACCCCGACAGCCAGGACCTCGCGGCCCGGCCGACCCGCCTCGCCCGGGGCGGTGCCGAGAAAGCTGAGCCGGCCTCGCCCCGTCAGCGCAAGCGCACCGAGCCGCTCCAGCAGAGCGGCGCGTTCTGGCGCCCCCGCCTCGAACTCGACCAGGAGGACGACCTCCATCGCGCTCAGCCGTTACGGAAGGTGTAGCTGTAGCCGTTGATCGCCGGTACGCCGCCGAGATGGGCGTAGAGCACCTTCGAGCCGGCGGGGAAGAAGCCCTTCTTCACCAGGTCGATCATGCCCTGCATCGATTTCCCCTCATAGACGGGGTCGGTCATCATGCCCTCGAGCCTGGCGGAGAGCCGGATCGCCTCGATCGTTTCCTTCGAGGGGACCCCGTAGACCGGATAGGCGTAGTCCTCGTTCAGAACGATGTCGTCTGCGACGATGTCCTTGCCGCCAACCAGGGCCGAGGTCTTCTGCGCGATGTCGAGCACCTGCGCTTTGGTCTGGGCCGGGGTGAAGGAGGCGTCGATGCCGATGACGTTGCGCTGGCGGCCGTCCTTGGCGAAGCCGACGACCATGCCGGCATGGGTCGAGCCCGTCACGGTGCAGACGACGATGTAGTCGAACTTGAAGCCGAGCTGTTCCTCCTGCGCCCGCACCTCCTCGGCGAAGCCGACATAGCCGAGGCCGCCGAATTTGTGGACGGAAGCGCCGGCGGGGATCGGATAGGGCTTGCCGCCCTTCGCCTTCACATCCTCCAGCGCCTTCTCCCAGCTTGCGCGAATGCCGATATCGAAGCCCTCGTCGACCAGCTCGACATGCGCGCCCATCACCCGCGACATCAGGATGTTGCCGACGCGGTCATAGACGGCATCGTCATGCGGCACCCAGCTCTCCTGCACGAGGCGGCACTTCATGCCGATCTTGGCGGCGGTCGCCGCGACCATGCGGGTGTGGTTGGACTGGACGCCGCCGATCGAGACCAGCGTGTCGGCTCCAGACGCGATCGCATCCGGCACGATGTATTCGAGCTTGCGCAGCTTGTTGCCGCCGAAGGCGAGGCCGGAATTGCAGTCCTCGCGCTTGGCGAAGAGCTCGACCTGACCGCCGAGATGGGCCGACAAACGCGGCAGCGGCTCGATCGGCGTCGGGCCGAAGGTCAGCGGATAGCGCTCGAATTTCGACAGCATGGTTCTTGCTTGCTCCGGATTGAAGTTCGGAAAAAACTAGCGAGAATTGCCTGAAAGGTGCTTCCGAAGTGGGAGGCGTGGATGACGTCTTGACGACGATGGCTGCTCGGCTGCTTACATATCAAACCATAATCGGCGGCTGTTCTGGAAGATCCTTTCATGGAGCCCAAACTCGACCGGACCGACCTCAAGATTCTGCGGCTGCTGCAGAGCGACGGACGGATGGGCAATGCCGAGATCGCCAAGCGCGTGAACACCAGCGCCGCGACCTGCCACAGGCGGATCCAGCGCCTGTTCGCGGAGGGTTACGTCACGGGTGTGCGGGCGCAGGTCTCGCCGCAAAAGGTCGAGATGGGCACGCTGGCCTTCGTCGGCGTGGTGCTGGACAGATCGACGCCGGAGAGCTTCGGCGATTTCGAGGCGGCGATCCGGGCGATGCCGGTCGTGCTCGACTGCCACATCGTCGCCGGCGACTTCGACTACATCCTGAAGATCCGCGTGCGGGACATGGCGGATTTCAACAAGCTCCACGGCGACAAGCTGATCGCGCTTCCCGGCGTGCGGCAGACCCGCACCTTCTTCGTGATGAAGGAGGTCGTCGACAACGCGCCGCTGGCGTTTTGACGGGGGCCGTGGCTGGCCCTTCCGTCATTGCGAGCGGAGCGAAGCAATCCAGAGCGGCAGTAATCTACGTCTCCTTGATTGCTTCGCTTCGGTCGCAATGACGGCGAAAGGTCGCCCCTACACCTGGATCAGCCGCTGCACCTGGTTGGCGTCGAGGTCCTTCATCGCGCCGGACAGCACGACCTCGCCGCGGTCCATCACGAACATCGTGTCGGCGAGATCGCGGGCGAAGTCGAAATACTGCTCGACCAGCACGATCGCCATGTCGCCCTTGGAGCGCAGATAATCGATCGCGCGGCCGATATCCTTGATGATCGAGGGCTGGATGCCCTCGGTCGGCTCGTCGAGCACCAGCAGTTTGGGTCGGGTCACCAGCGCCCGCGCGATCGCGAGTTGCTGTTGCTGGCCTCCCGAGAGGTCTCCGCCGCGTCGGCCCAGCATGGACTTGAGCACGGGGAACAGGTCGAAGAGTTCGTCCGGGACATAGCGCTCCCGGCGCGGCAGCGGCGCGAAGCCGGTCTCGAGGTTTTCCTTCACACTGAGCAGCGGGAAGACCTCGCGGCCCTGCGGCACGAAACCGATGCCGGCACGGGCGCGGTCCTCGGTGCGCAAGGTCGAGATATCCTCGCCGCGAAAGCCGATCTTGCCGCCGCTGATCGGCTGCTGGCCGACGATGGCGCGCATCAGCGTGGTCTTGCCGACGCCGTTGCGGCCCATCACGCATGTGACCTGGCCGGCCTGCGCGGTGATCGAGACGCGCCGCAGCGCCTGGGCGGCGCCGTAATGCAGGTCGATGGCGTCGACGGTCAGCATGCTCAGCGCCCCAGATAGACTTCGACGACGCGCTCATTGGCGCTGACCTGGTCGAGCGGCCCCTCGGCCAGGACCGAGCCCTCGTGCAGCACCGTGACCTTCACGCCGAGTTCGCGGATGAAGCCCATGTCGTGCTCGACCACGATGACCGAATGGTCCCTGGCGATCTCCTTGAGGAGCACGGCCGTCTCGGCGGTCTCGCCGTCGGTCATGCCGGCGGCGGGCTCGTCCACGAGCAGGAGCTTGGGGTCCTGCGCCAGCAGCATGCCGATCTCGAGCCACTGCTTCTGGCCGTGCGAGAGCGAACCCGCGAGCCGCTCGCGCGCATCGCCCAGCTTGATGATGCCGAGGATGTCGTCGATGCGCTTCTGCTGCGCCGCCGCCGTCTTCCAGAACAGGGTCCGCGCCACCGTGCGCGGCGCCTTCAGCGCCAGAAGGATGTTGTCCTCGATGGTGTGGAAGTCGAAGACGGTCGGCTTCTGGAACTTGCGGCCGATACCGAGATTGGCGATCGCCGCCTCGTCGAGCCGCGTCAGGTCGATCGAGCCGCCGAACATCACCGTGCCGACGTCTGGCTTGGTCTTGCCGGTGATGATGTCCATCATCGTCGTCTTGCCGGCACCGTTGGGGCCGATGATGGCGCGCATTTCGCCGGGCTCGATCGTCAGCGAGAGGCCGCGGATCGCCTTGAAGCCGTCGAAGGAGACGCTGACGCCGTCGAGATAGAGCAGTGACGAGGTGAGCTGGCCGGGGGTGGGAGCGTTCATGCGCGTCACTCCGCCGGGGCCGGTTCGGGCGTCGTCGCGGGAGCGGGCCTGCGCCGCTTCTCCCACCAGTCCTGCGCCGTGCCGAGGATGCCCTTGGGCATGAACAGGGTGACGAAGACGAAGAGCGCGCCGAGCGCAAACAGCCAGTAGGGTGCCATGAAGCCGGAGGTGAAGATCGTCTTGGCGTAGTTGACGACGACGCCGCCGAGCGCCGCACCCACCAGCGTGCCGCGGCCGCCGACCGCGACCCAGATGACGGTCTCGATCGAGTTGGCCGGGGCGAATTCGCTGGGATTGATGATGCCGACCTGGGGCACGTAGAGCGCCCCCGCGACACCCGCCATGCAGGCCGAGACGGTGAAGACGAAGAGCTTGAAGCGATCGACCCGGTAGCCAAGGAAGCGCGTGCGCGATTCCGCGTCGCGGATCGCGATGACGACCTTGCCGAGCTTCGAGACGACGATGCCGCGCGCGATCAGGAAGCCCGCGATCAGCATGACGCAGGTCATGGAAAACAGAGCCGCACGAGTCGCTTGCGCCTGGACGTTGAAGCCGAGGATGTCCTTGAAATCGGTCAGGCCGTTGTTGCCGCCGAAGCCCATGTCGTTGCGGAAAAAGGCGAGCAGCAGGGCGTAGGTCAGCGCCTGGGTGATGATCGAGAGATAGACGCCGGTGACTCTGCTGCGGAAGGCGAACCAGCCGAAGACGAAGGCGAGCAGCCCCGGCGCGAGCAGCACCATCAGCATCGCGAAGGGGAAGGAGTCGAAGCCGTACCAGTACCAGGGCAGCTCCTTCCAGTTCAGGAAGACCATGAAATCCGGCAGGATCGGGTTGCCATAGGTGCCGCGCGAGCCGATCTGGCGCATCAGATACATGCCCATCGCATAGCCGCCGAGCGCGAAGAAGGCGCCGTGGCCGAGCGAGAGGATGCCGCAATAGCCCCAGACGAGGTCGAGCGAGATCGCCAGCAGCGCGTAGCAGAGATATTTGCCCCAGAGCGACATGGTCGAGGTCGGCACGTGGAAGGGCGAGCCGGCCGGCACGAGCAGGTTCAAAGCCGGGATCAGGATGGCAAGCCCGGCGATGAGGGCGAGGAAGATCGCGCCGCGCCGGTCCATGTCCTGCAGGAGAAAGCGCGCGATCATGCTTCCACCGCCCGGCCCTTGAGCGCGAACAAGCCGCGCGGGCGCTTCTGGATGAAGAGGATGATGAAGACGAGCAGCGCGATCTTGCCGAGCACCGCCCCCGCATAGGGTTCGAGCAGCTTGTTGGCGACACCCAGCGTCATCGCGGCGACCAGCGTGCCCCAGAGATTGCCGACGCCGCCGAAGACCACGACCATGAAGCTGTCGATGATGTAGCTCTGGCCGAGATTGGGGCTGACATTGTCGATCTGCGAGAGCGCGACGCCCGCCAGCCCCGCCACGCCGGAGCCCAGCCCGAAGGTGAGCGCATCGACGCGGCCGGTCCGGATGCCCATGGCCGAGGCCATGCGCCGGTTCTGGGTGACGGCGCGCATCTGCAGGCCGATCGGCGTCAGCTTCAGGATCGCCAGCAGGGCCGCGAAGACGAGGATCGCGAAGACGATGATCCAGAGCCGGTTCCAGGTGATCGCCATCTCGCCGATCTCGAAGGCGCCCGACATGAAGGCGGGCGCGCCGACCTCGCGGTTGGTCGGCCCGAAGACGGTGCGGACCGCCTGCTGCAGGATCAGGCTGATGCCCCAGGTCGCCAGCAGCGTCTCCAGCGGCCGGCCATAGAGGAAGCGGATCACGCCGCGCTCGATGGCGATGCCCACCAGCCCCGCCACGAGGAAGGCGAGCGGCACGGCGATCAGCAGCGAATAGTCGAACAGGCCCGGGAAGCGGGCGCGGATGACCTCCTGGACGATGAAGGTCGTGTAGGCGCCGATCATGACCATCTCGCCATGGGCCATGTTGATCACGCCCATCACACCGAAGGTAATGGCGAGCCCGATGGCGGCGAGCAGGAGGACCGAGCCGAGCGAGAGCCCATACCAGAGGTTCTGTCCGGCCCGCCAGAGCGCCAGCCGGCCCTCGATGTCGGAGATGGCGCGGGCCTGCGCCTCCTTCAGCGAGGCGGAGGCATCGGCCGGCAGGGAGCGCAGCGTCGCCAGCGCATCCTGGTCGCCGCGCTCGCGCAGCACGTCGATGGCGGCGATCCGGTCGAAGGGGGGCGCGTCGGATTTCGCGACGAGGATGGCGGCCTGTGCCTGCCGCAGCGCCGCCTTGACGCGGGCATTCGTCTCCTTGGCGATGGCGCCTTCGAGCACGGGCAGCAGCGAGGCGTCGCGCGACTTGAACACGGCCTCCGCCGCGGCGATGCGTTTGCCGGCGTCGGGATTGAGCAGGCCGAGCCCGCCGAGCGCGCCCTGGATGGTGCGGCGCACGCTGTTGTTGAGCCGCACGGCCGCAAGACCCGCGGGCGCCGCGGGCAGGGTCGCGCCGGTGCGGGCGTCGAGGATGCGGCCGTCGGGCATCCGCACCACGACGGCACCGCCACCGGCCAGCAGCCGGCCCTCGGCCAGCGCCTCGATGATCAACGCCGCCTGCGGATGCGCCTGGGCGATCAGCAGCTCGATGGCGCGGTTGGTTTCGGAGAAACTGTCGGCACCGAGCCGGGCAAAGGCGTCGTCGGCGCTCTGGGCGGGGGCTGCACCCGGATGGAGCGCGAGCAACATCGCCAGCGCCAGGGTGCGCAGGAGGCAGGGCAGGATCCGCATGGGCTCGCTTCGCATGGTCCGTCGGCGGGCGGGGCGCGGCGCCGGATCGTCTGTGGCGAACACCCCCGGCCCGAGCCGGGGGTGCCGCTGATTGCGAGGGCCGGCCGGGCCTTATGGCGCCCGTGCCGGCCCTCCCCCTCTCAAGTCGTCAGGCGCCGCCGCACTTGCCGGTCTTGGTGTTGAAGTTGCCGCATTTCTTCTCGACCCAGTCGCCGATCAGGTCCTTGGAGCCTTCGAGGTGCTTGGACCATGCGTCGCCGGGAACGAGATCGGTCTTCGAGACCACGTCGAACTGGCCGTCGGCCTTGATCTCGCCGATCAGGACGGGCTTGGTGATGTGGTGGTTGGGGAGCATCGTCGAGATGCCCCCGGTCAGGTTCGGCGCGGTGATGCCCGGCAGCGCGTCGATCACCTTGTCGGGATCGAAGCTCTTGGCCTTCTCGACCGCCTTCACCCACATGGCGAAGCCAATGACATGGGCCTCCATCGGGTCGTTGGTGACGGCCTTGTCGTTCTTCTTGAAGGCCTTCCACTGCTTGATGAAGGCCTCGTTCTCCGGCGTCTTCACCGACTGGAAGTAGTTCCAGGCGGCGAGATGGCCGACCAGCGGCTTGGTGTCGATGCCGGCCAGCTCTTCCTCGCCGACCGAGAAGGCGATGACCGGGATATCGGTCGCCTTGATGCCCTGGTTGCCGAGCTCCTTGTAGAACGGCACGTTGGCGTCACCGTTGATGGTCGAGACCACGGCCGTCTTCTTGCCGGCGGTGCCGAACTTCTTGATGTCGGAGACGATCGTCTGCCAGTCGGAATGCCCGAACGGCGTGTAGTTGATCATGATGTCCTCCTTGGCCACGCCCTTGGCGAGCAGATAGGCCTCGAGGATCTTGTTGGTCGTGCGCGGATAGACGTAGTCGGTGCCGGCCAGCACCCAGCGCTGGACCTTCTCTTCCTTGGCGAGATAGTCGACGGCGGGGATCGCCTGCTGGTTCGGCGCGGCGCCCGTATAGAACACGTTGCGCTCGCTCTCCTCGCCCTCGTACTGGACGGGGTAGAACAGGATCGAGTTCAGCTCCTTGAAGACCGGCAGCACGGACTTGCGGGACACCGAGGTCCAGCAGCCGAACACGACCGAGACCTTGTCCTTAGTGATGAGTTCGCGCGCCTTCTCGGCGAAGAGCGGCCAGTTCGAGGCAGGGTCGACCACGACCGGCTCGAGCTTCTTGCCGAGCACGCCGCCCTTCTTGTTCTGCTCCTCGATGAGCATGAGCATGACGTCCTTCAACGTCGTCTCGGAAATGGCCATCGTGCCCGAGAGCGAGTGGAGGATGCCGACCTTGATGGTCTCCTGCGCCGCCGCCGGCAGAAGGGTGGCAAGCATGGTGGCGCCCGCGAGAGCGGCGCCTAGAACTGTGCGACGTGTGGTGTTCACGGATGATCCCCCGAACCGACCCTGGTTGGCCGCGCCTGCGGACCGAGGCGTCGGCGGGCCTCCCCGGCCCGGTTCAGGTGGCTGGCAAAGGACGTGCCAACCTCGGGAATACCGCTGCACCGCACCACAAATCTCTGTCACCAGAGGCCGCCCGACAGCATTTCCTGCGACGCCCTCCCTTAGCCACGCAATGTTCATGCGGATATGGCTGATTTGCCTGATCTGTAGGCAACTCATCTGCCTATCGGACAGGCATTCGGCTGTCGTATTGCCGAGAGGCCCGGCAGCACCGGGATGGGCGCCACGGAAGCCCGCTTGCTTTTTGACATTTACGACCCGTCGGGAATCGCCCTAGCCTCTCCCTGCCGGTAACAAATGAAAGGAGGTGATCCAGTGTCTCATTGTCATCAACCGCTGGTTCAAGGCGGGCAGACAGGGTCTCTCTCTCCGTGGGGGTCTTGTTCCGCCTGAGTTTTGGACCTTCAGGCCCGGTTACCGGGGCTGCGGTTCGGCAATGGAAGGGCTGTCCGCGAGGGCGGCCCTTCTTCCGTTGCAGGGGCGGAATCCGCTGCGGGTTCTGGTATCGCCCGCCCTCGCATGCCACATCAGGCGGATGACGCAGTTCCCGCCCCATCCCGAGAGCCTCGGCCTTGTCCGCTCCTGACCCCAGCCGCGAGGCGATCCTCGACTTCATCGAGGCGGAGCGCGAGGCCGGCCGCGAGGTTGGCCGCCGCGAGATCGCCAAGGCCTTCGGGCTGTCGGGTGGCGGCAAGATCTGGCTCAAGCGCCTGCTCAAGGAGCTCGAGGAAGAGGGCGAGACCGGCGGCGACGGCGTCGCCCGGCCGGTGCATCCGCGTGGCGCCCTGCCCCCCGTGCTGCTCTGCGAGATCAAGGGCAAGGATCGCGACGGCGACGCCTATGCCCTGCCGCTCGAGTGGAACGAGGCCGAGCAGGGTGTCGCGCCGCGCATTCTGGTCGAGCGGCCGCGCGAATTCCGGGCCAAGCGCCATGCCGCGCCGGCTCCGGCTTTTGGCGACCAGGTGCTGCTGAAGCTGACTCGGCTGAAGGGCATCGAGGGCTATGGGTATTCCGGCCGCGTGCTCAAGGTCATGGGCAAGGGCAAGGCGCAGGTGCTCGGCATCTTCCGCGCCATGCCGGACGGTTCGGGCCGGCTGATCCCGATCGACAAGAAGGCGCAGGGCCGCGAGGCGCTGATCCCGAAGGGCCAGACCGGCGATGCGCAGGACGGCGATCTCGTCTCGGTGGCGCTGCGACGCGAAACGCGCTTCGGGCCGCCGGAGGCGCAGGTCAATGAGCGTCTGGGCTCGCTGAAATCCGAGCGGGCGGTCAGCCTGATCGCAATCCACGCCCATGGCATTCCCCATGTCTTCCAGCCCGCCACGATCGCGGAAGCCGAAGCCGTGCGGCCGGCCGGCCCGGCGGGACGCGAGGACTGGCGCGCGCTGCCGCTGATCACGATCGACCCCGCCGATGCCAAGGACCATGACGACGCGGTCCATGCCGCGCCCGACGCCGACCCGGACAATCCCGGTGGCCATGTCGTCACCGTCGCCATCGCCGATGTCGCGGCCTATGTCCGGCCGGGCTCGGCGCTCGATCGCGAGGCGCTGGAGCGCGGCAACTCGGTCTATTTCCCCGACCGCGTCGTGCCGATGCTGCCGGAGCGGATTTCCAACGATCTCTGCTCGCTGCGTGAGGGCGAGGACCGGCCGGCGCTGGCCGTGCGGCTCGTGCTGAAGGCCGATGGCTCGAAGAAGAGCCATTCCTTCCACCGCATCTTGATGCGCTCCGCCGCCAAGCTCTCCTACCAGCAGGCGCAGGCCGCGATCGACGGACAGGGCGACGAGAAGGGCGCGGCCGTCCGCGACACCATCCTGATGCCGCTCTGGGCGGCCTATGGCGTGGCGGCCCGCGCCCGCGATGCGCGCCAGCCGCTCGATCTCGACCTGCCCGAGCGCAAGCTGATCCTGAAGCCCGACGGCTCGGTCGACCGCGTCATCGTCCCGGAGCGGCTGGCGGCCCACAAGCTGATCGAGGAGTTCATGATCCTCGCCAATGTCGCGGCGGCGGAGACGCTGGAAAAGGCCGGGAGCCTCCTGGTCTATCGCTGCCATGACGAGCCTTCGCTCGAGAAGATGCGCGCACTCGGCGAGGTGCTGGCCTTGATCGGCATCAAGCTGCCGAAGGAAGGCGTGTTGCGGCCGGCGCTGTTCAACCGCATTCTCGGCATGATCAAGGGCTCGGAGAACGAGATCTTCATCAACGAGGTGGTGCTGCGCAGCCAGGCCCAGGCGGAGTATGTCGCCGAAAATTACGGGCATTTCGGGCTCAACCTGCGCCGCTACGCCCATTTCACCTCGCCGATCCGGCGCTATGCCGATCTCGTCGTCCACCGCGCGCTGATCGCCGCCCAGCGCTTCGGCGAGGACGGCCTGCCGAAGGGCACGACGCTGGAAGCACTGCGCGAGGTCTCGACGCGGATTTCCGCCGCCGAGCGGCGCGCCATGGCGGCCGAGCGCGAAACGGTCGACCGGCTGATCGCGCATTTCCTCGCCGATCAGATCGGTGCCTCCTTCGACGGGCGCATCGGCGGCGTCAACAAGGCCGGGCTTTTCGTCAAGCTCGACGGCACGGGCGCCGACGGCTTCATTCCCGCCTCGACGCTGGGGGCGGACTATTACCGTTACGACGAGGCGGCGCATGCGCTGATCGGCGAGCGCACGGGCGAGAGCTTCCGCCTCGGCGACCGCGTCCATGTCAAGCTGGTCGAGGCCGCACCCGTCGCGGGTGCGCTGCGCTTCGAGCTGCTCTCGGCCGGCCGGGCGGCAACGGGAGGCGGCCTGGGCGGACGTGGCCCCGCGCCTCGTCGCGGCAAGGGCGGCGCCTTCGGCGGTCCGCCCGGCGGCCGCAGCGGCCCGGGGCGCTTCGCCAAGGGCAAGGCGGGCAAGCCCAAATCGGGAAAGAGGCGGTGATGGCGGTCCAGATCCACACGGCGAACCCTCAACCGCAGGCACGGGACTGGCGCCGGGCGATCGGCAACGGCCTGCGCGGACGCTGTCCGCATTGCGGCCAGGGACGGCTGTTCAAGGGCTTCCTGAAGCCGGTCGACAGTTGCGAGGCCTGCGGCGAGGCGCTGCATCACCAGCGCGCCGACGATCTGCCGCCCTATGTCGTCATCACCATCGTCGGCCATGTCGTCGTCGGCGGGCTGCTGCTGGCGGAGAAGTATGCCGACTGGTCGATGGGCCTGCATATGGCGGTCTGGCCGGCGCTGACCGTCATCCTCTCGCTATTGCTGATGCAGCCGGTCAAGGGCGGCGTCATCGGCCTGCAATGGGCCCTGCGCATGCACGGCTTCGGCGGCCGGCCCGACACGGCCGAGCGCCAACCCCTTCCGCCTGCGGTGCAGCAGCCATGAACGACCATGCCGTCACCCTGACCAATGCCGAACGCGTCCGCGTCGCCGTCAACCAGCGGCCGCGCGACGCGGCGACGATGATGATCCTCGACCGCGCGGCGGCGAAGCCGCGGATCCTGATGGGCAAGCGCCATCCCGGCCATAAATTCATGCCGGGGAAGTACGTCTTCCCGGGTGGCCGGGTCGATCCCGGCGACCGGCGGATGGCTGCAACGGGGGCGCTCCCCCAGATCTGCGAGGACCGGCTGCTGAAGCGGACCCTGCGCCCGAGCGCCGGCAAGGCGCGGGCTCTGGCGCTCGCCGCGATCCGAGAGACCTTCGAGGAGACCGGCCTGCTCTTCGGCTCCACCGAATTCGGCGCGCCGGAGAAGGCCCCGGCCGGAAGCTGGGCCGATTTCGCCGGCCACGGCATCTTTCCGGATCTGTCGGCGGTGACCTTCGTCGCGCGTGCGATCACGCCGCCGCGGCGCCCGAAGCGCTTTGACACCCGTTTCTTCACGGTCGACGCCACGGCGAGCGCCAAGCGCATCGAGAACGTCGTCGGGCCCGATTCGGAACTGATCGACCTCGTCTGGGTCGACTTCGACGAGGCCAAGGAACTCGACCTGCCGACCATCACCAAGGTCATCATCCAGGAGGTGGAAGCGCGGATCGCCGGCGGTTTTGCGCCCTGGCTGCCGGTGCCGTTCTATTGGGAGAAGAACGGCCGCTTCGTGCGCGAGGAGCTTTGACGCGTCCTCCGTCCCGCCGGGCGGTCGCCGCACCGATCCGCCTTGACTTCGGCGCCCCTTTCCGGCATTCCCACGCCCGACGGTTTGCCGGGCTCGCCCGGCCTTTCTGATTTTCCGTGGGCCTCACCGCCCCGCATGGTTCGAGGATATCCCCATGGCCAAGGCCGTGACCATCAAGATCAAGCTGCTTTCGACCGCCGACACCGGCTTCTTCTACGTGACGAAGAAGAACTCGCGCACGATGACCGAGAAGATGTCGAAGAAGAAGTACGACCCGATCGCGCGCAAGCACGTCGAGTTCAAGGAGACCAAGATCAAGTGAGGCTTTGGCCCCACTGAGATCGGTCTTTCACGAAAACCGCCCCTTCCGGGCGGTTTTTTTGTTGCGCCCGACCTGTCGCCCTCCATGGCCGCGGCCTTCCCTCGTCGCCCAGCGGCCCCTGAAAGATGTCTGCGCCAAAGGATCTCGCGCCATGAGCAACGATCGGCCACGCCGCCCCCTCAGCGCGCGCGACAAGGCGGAAGCCCTGTTCGCCGCCCCGAAGCCACCGGCGCCCGAGCCCGTGACACAGCGGACCGCCCTGCCCGGTGCGCGCGAACTGGTCTCGCTGCGCATCGACAGCGATGTGCTCGAACATTTCCAGATCGACGGACCCGGCTGGCAGGATCGCATCAACGCGGCGCTGCGGCGCGCGACCGGGCTCTGAGATCCCCTCCCCGCCGGGCGCCGGACGTCATCGGCGCGAGGCTAAGCATGCCGACAGACATCTGAAGGCGGTTTTTGGGCGGCTGCGGCGCAATTGTCACGCCACGGAACGCAGAATGATGTCACGCTGGCGATCGGTCGGGGGCGACGACCATCTGCGCTGGCGGCGCGCGCTGCGCAGGGTTCGTCCCTTGGTTACCGGAAGATCGACCCGTGAACGCCGCAGATCCCGATCCCGCCCCCCGCAGCACGCCGCATGGCGCCGGGCGTCGCCTGCTCAAGCTGCTCGTCGAAATCGATTCCTCGCGCTTCCTCGGCAACCGCGTCGTCGCGGCGGTCGCGCTCGTCGCCATCCTCGCGATCTTCGCCGGGCTCGGTTATGTCGTGCCGGCCGTGCTTTCCCAGTATTTCTGAAGCGGGAAAGAGGTGGCCGGCCGGCGGCGGTTCTGAGGAGGCCAGAATGTCCGCAACCGACCGGCCGAGCCCTCCGGGATCCCAGGAGATGCGGCGGACCTGAGAGCCGAGGGGCGTGGCGAGGCAGCGCATGACGCTGCGTCGCACAACACTTGCCGCCGGAGCGCAGCCGAATCAACAGCCGGACCGCGATTCACCAATCTTTGTCGGGGCTTAACCTTACCTGATAACCAGATCCGCCGCGTTTCAGGCGGCGTTGGCCGCGATGACGCGGTTCCGGCCGTTCGCCTTGGCCAGATAGAGCGCGTCGTCCGCGCGCTTCATGATCTCGGCGGGCGAGGCATCGCCGGCACGCCGGCTCGAGACGCCGATCGACACGGTCACGGGAATCGTGCGGGTCGCACCCTGGATGCCGAAGGGCTCGGAGACCACGCGCTCGCGGATGCGCTCGGCCACCGCATAGGCGGCGTCCAGCGCGGTATCCGGCAGCACGACGACGATCTCCTCGCCGCCCATGCGGGCGACCAGGTCGATGCCGCGGGTGCAGGCGCGCACGCGGTCGGCGAATTCGCGCAGCACCTCGTCGCCGGCATCGTGGCCGTAGCTGTCGTTGACGCTCTTGAAGTGGTCGATGTCGAGCACGAGCAGCGCCAGCGAGCGAGCGCGCAGCGCGGACTCGTCGAAGAGCGCCGCCATGCGCGTATCCATGTAGCGGCGGTTATGCAGCCCGGTGAGCTGATCCATCACCGCCATTTCCATCGAGGTCTGCACGCTGTCGCGCAGTTTCTCGGTGAAGCGCTTGCGGCGCACCTGGGTGCGGACGCGCGCCAGCAGCTCGTTGCGATCGATCGGCCGGATCAGGAAGTCATGCGCACCGATCTCGAGGCCGCGCAGGATACGGGTGCGGTCCTCCGCCTCGCCCATCATCAGCACGGAGACGTTGCGGGTGCGCTCCAGCGAGCGCAGCTGGCTGCACAGGCGCAGCCCGTCGAAACCCTGCAGGTCGAGGCTGACCAGCACGCTGTCGAATTCGCCCTCGACCGCCCGCAGCAGCGCCTGCTGCGGATCCGGCTCGGTTTCCACGACATGGAAGGCCGAGAGCGCGCTTTCGAGCCGCTCGATCACGCGCGGCCGGTCCTCGATGATCAGGATGCGGCCGTTCAGCCCGGTTTCGGAGGCGGCGGCGGCGAGCGGATCGGCAATGCCAAGGCGGCGCGAGGCGAGTGCCCGGTTGCGCAGCTCGTCCGTCATCGACTTCAGCCGTACAAGGCTGCGCACGCGGGCGAAGAGCGCGGTGTCGTCGAGCGGCTTGGTCAGGAAGTCGTCGGCGCCGGCATCCAGCCCCTTGAGCCGATCGCCCGGCTGGTCGAGCGCGGTGACCATCACGACCGGGATATGCGCCGTGATCGCCTCGCTCTTGAGGCGGCGGCAGACGTCGAAGCCGTTCATGCCCGGCATCATCACGTCGAGCAGCACGATGTCGGCCTCGCCGCGCTCGCAGATCGCGATGGCATCGGGGCCGTTCAGTGCCGTGACGACGTCGAAATATTCCGAGGAGAGCTTCGCCTCGAGCAGCTTCACGTTGGTGATGATGTCGTCGACGACCAGAACGCGCGCTGACATGGGAAGCCCCTCGAACGTTCAGGCCGCGCCGGCATAGGCGCGGACGGTCTCCAGGAATTTCGCGACGGAAATCGGCTTGGAGAGATAGGCCTCGCAGCCGCCCTCCCGGATGCGCTCCTCGTCGCCCTTCATCGCGAAGGCCGTGACCGCGATCACGGGAATCGCCTTGAGGTCGTCGTCCTCCTTGATCCATTTGGTGACCTCGAGCCCCGAGACCTCGGGCAGCTGGATGTCCATCAGGATCAGGTCGGGACGATGCGTGCGCGCGAGCTCGATCGCCTCGATACCATCGGCGGTCTTCAGCGTCGCATAGCCATGCGCCTCGAGGAGATCGTTGAAGAGCTTCATGTTGAGCTCGTTATCCTCGACGATCAGAACCGTCTTCATGATGCCGCCCTTCCTTTGCGCCGCGGACCGGGGGCCGATCCCGATTGCCCAAGCTGGCAGCCTCGTTCCATGATCACTGCCTAGCATGTAAGCCGTTGACGAAACGCAAATCCCCCGACCAATTCCGGCAGGAGCCTTCCGACAGCCATGGCGAGCCCCCCGAGCCAAGACGACGCCGAGATGCTGGCCCTGCGCGCGCTGGGATTTCTCGCCGCCGAGCCCGAGCGGCTCGAGCCCTTCCTGGCCACGACGGGGCTGGGCCCGGCGACATTGCGCGCCGCCGCGGGCGACCCCGGCTTCCTGGCGGCGGTGCTGGACCATGTCGGCGGCAGCGATTCGCTGCTGCTCGAATTCGCCGCCAATGCGGGGGTAAACCCGGAAGCGGTGGCGCGGGCCCGGGAGCGTCTGGGCGGGCCACCCGCCGGCGACTTCGCTTGACCGCGCCGTCGCGGGGCCTGGCGCGGCGCGTCCTGTGCCGCGACTGCCTGCGCGACCATGACGGCGACGAGGCCGAGCCGCGGCGCTGCCCCGCCTGCGGCTCGCCGCGCCTGCTGCGCCACCCCGAGCGCGACAGTCTCAGCCTCGCCCATATCGATTGCGACGCTTTCTATGCGGCGGTGGAAAAGCGTGACGATCCCTCGCTGATCGACAAGCCGGTGATCATCGGTGGCGGCAAGCGCGGCGTCGTCTCGACCGCCTGCTACATCGCGCGGACCTATGGCGTCCGCTCGGCCATGCCGATGTTCAAGGCGTTGAAGGCCTGCCCCGAAGCGGTGGTGGTGAAGCCCGACATGGCGAAATACGTCGCGGTCGGCCGGCAGGTGCGCCGGCTGATGCAGGAGCTCACGCCGCTGGTCGAGCCCATCTCGATCGACGAGGCCTTTCTCGACCTCGCGGGGACCGAGCTGCTGCACCATGCCAGCCCGGCCGTGACCCTGGCGCGCTTCGCCCGGCGCATCGAACAGGAGATCGGCATCACCGTCTCGGTCGGCCTGTCCTATGCGAAGTTCCTGGCCAAGGTCGCCTCCGACATGGACAAGCCGCGCGGCTTCTCGGTGATCGGGCGGGCGGAAGCGGTCTCCTTCCTCGCCTCCAAGCCGGTCGGCCTGATTCCGGGCATCGGCCAGGCGAGCGCGGCAAAGCTGGCTGGAGCCGGGTTCAGGCTGATCGGGGACCTGCGCGAGGCGCCGGTCGACAAGCTGTTCCGGCTGGCGGGCAAGGACGGGCCTCGGCTGAAGAATCTCGCCAACGGCATCGACCCGCGCCGCGTCACGCCGGAGCGCGAGACGAAGAGCGTCTCCAGCGAGACCACGCTCGATGTCGATCTCTCGCGCTTCGAGGAGCTGGAGCCCGTGCTGTGGCGCCTGTGTGAGAAGACCTCGAAGCGCCTGAAGCATCAGGAGCTGGCCGGACGGACGATCACGCTGAAGCTGAAGACCGCGGATTTCCACTCCATCACGCGGGCGACGCGGCTGCCCGAGCCGACGCAGCTCGCCGCGCGGCTCTTCGCGGCCGGGCGCGAGCTGCTGCGGCGCGAATGCACCGGCCCGCGCTACCGGCTGATCGGGATCGGGGCGAGCGACCTGACCGGCCCGGAAGATGCCGACCATGGCGACCTCGCCGATGTCGCGACGCCGCGGCTGAAGGCCATGGAGGGCGCGCTCGATGCGCTGCGGGCCCGCTTCGGCGACGCCGCCATCGGCAAGGGGCTGAGCCTGCGCCTGCCGCAGCGGGCCGGGGGCGAGAGCGCTATTTCGCGCAATCCGCCTGAGGCAGAAGATCCAGACGCGTGAGCGTGCCGCGCAGGGCGAAGCTGCCATAGTCGAGCCGGACCGCGCCGGTGACGCCGTTCTCGTACAGCTCGAAGGAGATGGTATAGCTCGGCGTCGTCTCGCCCGAGCCGACCTTGAAATAGGACATGGTCACGGGCCAACGGGCGAGCTTCTCGAACTCCGGCCGCTGCAGCGGTTCTTCCGTCGGCTTGCTGTCCAGCTTGCGGCCGATGACGGACAGCGTCTCGTAGACGTCCTTGCCGCCATTGGCGCCGTCATAGAGCCGGACGTTCAGGGTGTTGCGACCCTCGCGCGCCGCCTGGATGACGGCCTTCATCTGCGCGTTGGGAAACAGCGCTGCCACCGGCTCGCGATGAGTCTCGGGTTTGGGCGCCGTGAGCTTGACCTCATAGCCCTCCCCGGTGCGGGTGGCCGTGCCGTCGACGATTTCCTTCGGCGTGCCACTGGCGGAGCTTTCGGTCTTGAAGCGATAGCTCGCGCCGTCGCCGGCCTCGAAGCTGGTTGTTCGCGCATCGATCAGGCGCGGGCCGCCCTCGCCGCTCTGCAGCTGCGTCACCTGGCGGAAGGAGAGCGCATAGCCCTCGCAGGCATCGCCGGTGAAGTCGAAGGCGATGCGTCCGCGGGCCGAGTCGACGTTCTTGGCCGCCTTGCCGGCGTCGAGAACCAGATCGTAGACCGCGCGATGCGGCGCCAGAACGACACGCTCAGTAGGGCTCGGCTGGGCTGCCGCCGCGCCGCTCCAGAGCGCCGCGACTGCGAGAAATCCCGTGAGGCCTGCTGCGTTCGTCGTCATGGTCGCGCCGCTTCCTGTGCTGAACACTCTCGAAGCTAGGTGCATTGCCGCAATGGCGCAAACAAGGCGGTCAGCGCGCGAGAGGCGGCCGCGTCGCGCGCGGCGGGCGGCCGGATGGCGCATGGCCTCGCGCTTGCGGGCGGGCCGGGCATCGGCCATGAAGGGAGGCCCTCGCCCGGCTCGTGTTTTCGTCGCGCCGCCTCGCGCCGGGCCCGCTTCACATCAGCCGCTCCGGTGGAGTTTTTCCGATGAATGCCGTCGATACCAAGCTCGCCGAACTCGGCATCACCCTGCCCACGCCGGCCGCGCCGATCGCGAACTACGTACCGGCTGTCATCACCGGCAACCTGCTGGTGATCTCCGGCCAGCTCTGCTTCGGCCTCGACGGCAAGCTCTCCGACAAGCACAAGGGCAAGCTCGGCGTCGAGATCTTCAACGAGGCCGGTCTCGAGGCGGCGCGGCTCTGCGCCATCAACGTGCTCGCCCAGGCCAAGGCGGCACTGAACGGCGATCTCAGCCGGATCACGCGCTGCGTCCGCCTCGGCGGCTTCATCAACGCCGCGCCGCATTTCGCCGCCCTGCCCGCGATCATGAACGGCGCGTCGGACCTGATGGTGGAGGTTCTGGGCGACAAGGGGCGCCATGCCCGCTCGACGATCGGCGTCGCCCAGTTGCCGGCCGATGCGGCGGTCGAGGTCGAGGCGATGTTCGAGATCGCCTGATGCGCGGCCCTCTCCTTGGCGGAACCCGCCCCGATCTCGGCTGGCTGATCGCCCGCCCGATCGCCCATCGCGGGCTGCACGACGCCGCCGCCGGCGTGATCGAGAACAGCGGCCCGGCGGCTGAGGCGGCCATCGCCCACGGCTTCGGCATCGAATGCGACGTCCAGCTCAGCGCCGACGGCGAGGCGATGGTGTTCCATGACTTCGTGCTGGACCGGCTGACCGAGCGCCAGGGCGCGGTTTCGGCGCAGACGGCGCAGGCGCTCGCCGCCATCCCGTTGCGCGGCAGCGGAGCGCCGATCCCGACGCTCTCCGGCTTCCTCGACCTGATCGGCGGGCGCGTGCCCCTCGTCATCGAGATCAAGAGCCGCTTCGACGGCGATCTGCGCCTGACGCGGCGCGCGGCCGAGATCGTCGCCGGCCGCGCCGGCCAACCGATCGTGTTCAAATCCTTCGATCCCGAGATCGTCGCCGCGCTGCGCGAGATCGCGCCAGCCGTCCCGCGCGGGATCGTCGCGATGAACGACTATTCCTATCCGGATTATGCCCATCTCGATGCCGGAACGCGCCGCGCCATGGCCAATCTGCTGCATTTCGAGCGAAGCCGGCCGGATTTCCTCTCCTGGAAGGTGGTGGATCTCGACAGCGCGGCCCCCTATCTCTGCCGCAATGTCGTCGGCATGCCGCTGATGAGCTGGACGGTGCGCACGCCGGAGGATCGGGAGAAGGCCTCGCGCCTCGCCGACCAGATGGTGTTCGAGGGCTTCACGCCTTGAGCGAGAGCGGGGCCGGCGACCTCAGGGTACGCGTCGCGACCTCGCTGAAGGCGGTTCCGGCCGCAGCCTGGGATGCCTGCGCCCATCCCGCTCCTCCGGACGGACTGCCGAGCGGGCTCGACCGCGAAAACCCGTTCATTTCGTACGCGTTCCTGCGCGCGCTCGAGGAAAGCGGCTGCGTCGGCGGTCGCTCGGGCTGGTCGCCGGCCTATCTCCTCGTCGAGGACGGCGAGGACCGGCTGCTCGCCGCCGCGCCGAGCTTTCTGAAGAGCCACAGCCAGGGCGAATACGTCTTCGACCACAGCTGGGCCGACGCCTATCAGCGCGCGGGCGGGCGTTATTACCCGAAGATCCAGGTCGCGGCGCCCTTCACGCCCGCCACCGGCCCGCGGCTGCTGGTCGCGCCGGGGCCGCGGGCGGACGAGGCCCGCGCCGGGCTGATCGCCGGGCTGGAGGCTCTGTGCGAGCAGACCGAGGCGTCTTCCGTCCATGTCACCTTCGCGCAGGAGCCGGATGTCATGGCCCTGCGGGAGGCCGGCTATCTCGAGCGGCACGATCTCCAGTTCCACTGGTTCAACGAGGGCTTCGGCTCTTACGACGACTTCCTGGCGACGCTCGCCTCGCGCAAACGCAAGGCGCTGAAGCGGGAACGCCGCGAGGCGCTGGCGGCGGGGATCAGCGTCGAGGTGCTCAGCGGCAGCGACCTGACCGAGACGGTCTGGGATGATTTCCACGCCTTCTACGAGGACACCGGCTCGCGCAAATGGGGGCGCCCCTATCTGAACCGCGCCTTCTTCTCCTGCGTCGGCGCGGCGATGGGCGAGCGGATCGTTCTGGTGATGGCGAAGCGCGCCGGGCGCTACATCGCTGGCGCGATCAATTTCCGCGGCGCCGACACGCTCTATGGCCGCAACTGGGGCTGCATCGAGGACCACCCCTTCCTGCATTTCGAGATCTGCTACCATCAGGCCATCGACTATGCGATCGCGAACGGGCTCGCCCGCGTCGAGGCCGGTGCCCAGGGCGAGCACAAGCTCGCGCGCGGATACCGCCCCGTGGTGACGCGCTCGCTGCACCATCTCGCCGATCCGGGCCTGAAGCGCGCCGTCGCGCATTACCTGCCCCGCGAGCGGGCTCAGATCGCGGAAGCCCAGGCGGCGCTCGCGGCCGAGAGCCCGTTCCGCAAGACCGGGGATCACGATGGCTGACCGGCAGGCTCACCCGGCAACGGCCGGGCCGACCTTCTGTACCGATGGCGAACTGGGCTACCGCCGCAGCCTGAGCGATTTCCAGAGCGAGCCGCTGCTTCTGGACGAGTCCTACCGGCTGGCGCATCTGCCGCTGGTGGCGCCCGATCATCCCCGCGTCATTCCCCGGCAGGAGGGGCGCGCGTATGAGATGGGCCGGCATCCGCCGGTGTTTTCGCTCGTCCTGCCGATCGATGGCGCGCGGCTCGCGGCTTCCGAGCCGTTCCAGCGGCTCGACGCGCAGATGCGCGCGGCGCCCTTCGCCCCCAAGATCGCCTGGGACATCCTGCCGCGACGCGCGGGACGGCTGCATGCGACGCTGTGCGGCACGCTCGCCACCGGCGACGCGCCGGTGATCTCGGACAGCGCCCGCCGCGCCCTCGCCCGGATCGAGCCCTTCGCGGTGGATCTGCGCGGGCCCTTCTCGGGCAATGTCAATCGCGGGCGGTTCTATCTGCGGGTCTATCCGGAGAAGCGGCGCGGGCTGAACCCGATCCATGAGGTCCAGGCCGCTTTCGGGCGCCCGCCGGGCGGTCTCTATCTCGTCGGGCTCTACAACCTGACCGAGGATCTCGACGCGGGCGAGACGGCGGCGCTGGCGGAGATCGTGGCGCGCTGGTGGGACGTCTCGCTGCTGCGCTTCGAGGTGACCGACCTCTGGGTGCTCGGCGCCAGCGACGATCTCGTGCTCGAGTCGCAGATCAGCGAGACCCTGTCATTGGGCGCCGACGAGCGTCCCCCTCCCCAGGCGCTCCGGCCTTGACGCCGACGGCCCGCCCCCACAGGCTGACGCCTTGTTTCAACGCCGTCCGGATGCTCCATGACCGCTTACGACACCGACAACGTCTTCGCCCGGATCCTGCGCGGCGAGCTGCCCTCCCACACCGTCTATGAGGACGAGGCGACGGTCGCGATCATGGACATCATGCCGCGTGCCGACGGGCATGTGCTGGTGCTGCCCAAGGCGGCCTGCCGCAATGTGCTGGACGCGCCGTCCGAGGCGCTGCAGGCCGTGGCGCTGACGACGCAGCGCATGGCGCGCGCGGTGAAGGCCGCCTTCGCCGCCGACGGCGTGACGATCCAGCAGTTCAACGAGGCGGCCGGCGGGCAGGTCGTTTTCCACCTGCATGTCCATGTCATGCCGCGTCACGACGGCGTGGCGCTGCGTCCGCATACGGGCGCCATGGCGGATGCCGAAGTGCTCAAGGCGAATGCGGAGAAGATCCGGTCGGCGCTGTCGGCGCGCTGAGCGGCCGGGTCACAGCGCCAGCAGCACATAGGCGCCGCCGATCAGCGTCGCCTCGCCCGCCAGCACCGCGAGCAGGACCCGGCGGCGGTCGAACAGCATGATCGCGAGCGTGACCGAGAGCGCGCCGACCCGCAGCGCGAGCGGCACGGCGGCCAGCGCCCCCGGCGGCGCGACGATCAGCTTGGCGACGATGCCGGCGAGCAGCGCCGTCGCCACCGCCCTCACCCATTCGAGCGCGGGCGAGTCGGCGTCGATCCGGCGCGAGAAGGCCACGGCGAGCCAGCGCCAGATCTCGGTCGGCAGCACCGCGAAGAGGATGAGGGCGAGATAGGGCCACCACGGCCCGTCTAGCCAGGCAATCGGCTGCGTGATCGTCCCGGTCATGGCGCCGCCCGCTTCGGCCGCAGGGCGAAAGCGATCGTACCCGCGATCAGCCCGGCGACGATGAGATCGAAGCCGCCGCCGATAAAGCGGTCGCAGATCGGCGCCAGCGCGAGACCGAGAACGATGGCGGCGGCGTCGCCGCGGTGGCGCAGCCCCGCCGTGAGCGAGGCGAGAAAGAAGATCGGCGTCAGGCAGAGCAGGCCGGCGGCGAAGGGGATCGGCAGGGCGCCGATCAGATAGTAGCCGAGGAAGGTGCCGACCGAGCTCGTCGCCATGCAGGTGTTGGCAAAGCCGAGGAAATAGGCGACGCGCTGGGCCGGCGGCACATGCGGCAAGCGGCGCAGCCCTTCCGTCCAGGCCGTCACCGCGACGTAATGCGCGAGGAGGAGCTGCATCCAGACACCCTGCCCCGGGCGGCGCAGCAAGGGCAGGATCGCCACCGTCATCGGCAGGAAGCGCAGCGAGGCGAAGCCGACCGCGATCGCGATCGCGCTCCAGGCCGCGCCGGCCGCGATCGAGGCGAAGAAGATGACCTGCGAGGGGCCGGCCCAGACCAGCATGGTCGAGAGCACCGCGACCTCGACCGGATAGCCGACATCGCGCGCCAGCGAGCCGATGCCGACCAAGCCGAAGCCGACGACCCAGGCCGGCAGCGACAGCGCATCGCGCATGCCGGCCAGCGCGACGCGCCACCAGCTCCACTCGGCGGATACGGTCATGAGGATGTCAGCACGCAGGCGGCTCGGAGGGCGGGAGATCGGGCCGGCCCCGCTGGCGGGGACGGTACCCGCCTTCTAGACGACCCGGCCCGGCCCGCCGAGCCACTGCGATGAGCAGCGGGGATTGCGCCGGCTGCAGGGGCGCCGGCCACCTGCGCCTCTCAGCGACCGCCCTTCATCACGAACCCGAACAGTTCGTTGCCGAAGTCGATGATTTCCTTCGGGATGCCGCCGATCGCCTGCACGCCGAGATAGATCAGGTAGATGAAGGCGGGGACGAGGATCCAGCCCAGGATCTCCTCGAACACCTTGCGCCGGCGTCGGCGCCGGTCCCGCTTCTCGAACCAGCTCAACTTTTCCTTGCGCGCCGGAGCGGACTGCTCCGGCGCCGGCTCGGCCGCATGAGCCAGCAGCGTATCGGTCTTGCGCCTGAACAACACGGTCTCAAGCCTTGGTCAGCGGGACTTTCGGGACGGTGCGGACCGAACGCTGGGCCTTGGGAGCCTCCGGTCCTTTCCCACCATCGCCCTTGCCGCCACCGTCGCCCTTGCCCGCCTTGCCGGCGGGACCGCTGCGACGCGGCGCAGCGGGAGCCGGCTTGGCGGCGGCGGCCTTGGCACGCGGCTTGCGCTCGCGCTTCTCGGCTGCGGCGGCCACGTCCTTCTCCGGCTTCGGCTTGACCGGGCCGTCGGGGAATTCGAGGCCGAGCACCTTGATGCCGGTTTCGGACTGCACGACCACGACGCGGACCGCGCCGCCATTCTTCAGCCGACCGAACAGCACCTCGTCGGCGAGCGGCGTCTTGATCGTCTGCTGGATCAGGCGGGCCATCGGGCGGGCGCCCATGGCCTCGTCATAGCCGTTCTCGACCAGCCACTCGCGGGCCTCGTCCGACAGCTCGATCGTGACGTTGCGGTCGGCGAGCTGGGCCTCGAGCTGCAGCACAAACTTGTCGACGACCCGGGCGACGACCGTCTTGGGCAGATGGCCGAAGGAGACGACCGCGTCGAGCCGGTTGCGGAATTCCGGCGCGAAGAGCTTGTTGATCGCCTCCGTGTCGTCGCCCTCGCGCTTCTGCCGGGTGAAGCCATAGGCGTTGCGGGCCATGTCGGCGGCGCCGGCATTGGTCGTCATGATCAGGATGACGTTCCTGAAATCGACCTGCTTGCCGTTGTTGTCGGTCAGCTTGCCGTGGTCCATCACCTGCAGGAGGATGTTGAAAAGGTCGGGATGGGCCTTCTCGATCTCGTCGAGCAGCAGCACGCTGTGCGGATGCTGGTCGATCTGGTCGGTCAGGAGCCCGCCCTGGTCGAAGCCGACATAGCCCGGAGGCGCGCCGATCAGCCGCGAGACGGTGTGGCGCTCCATATATTCCGACATGTCGAAGCGGATCAGCTCGACGCCGAGCGAGGTGGCGAGCTGGCGAGCGACCTCGGTCTTGCCGACGCCGGTGGGCCCCGCGAACAGATAGCACCCGATCGGCTTCTCGCCGTCGCGCAGGCCGGCGCGGGCGAGCTTGATCGAGGAGGACAGCGCCTCGATCGCCTTTTCCTGCCCGTAGACGGTGCGCTTCAGCGTCGTCTCGAGATTGCGCAGCACCTCGGCATCGTCCTTGGAGACGGTCTTGGCGGGGATGCGCGCCATGGTAGCGATGGCCGCCTCGATCTCCTTCACGCCGATGGTCTTCTTGCGCTTGTTCTCGGGCACCAGCATCTGCGAGGCGCCGGTCTCGTCGATGACGTCGATCGCCTTGTCCGGCAGCTTCCGGTCATGAATGTAGCGCGCGGACAGCTCCACCGCAGCCTTGATGGCGTCGTTGGTGTAGCGAAGCTTGTGAAACTCCTCGAAATAGGGCTTCAGCCCCTTCAGGATCTCGACCGCATCCGGGATCGAGGGCTCGCTCACGTCGATCTTCTGGAAGCGGCGAACCAGCGCCCGGTCCTTCTCGAAGTACTGGCGGTACTCCTTGTAGGTGGTCGAGCCGATGCAGCGCAGGCTGCCCGAGGCGAGCGCCGGCTTGAGCAGATTCGAGGCGTCCATCGCGCCGCCCGAGGTCGCACCAGCGCCGATCACCGTGTGGATCTCGTCGATGAACATGATCGCCTTGGGATGGGCCTCGATCTCCTTCATCACCTGCTTGAGGCGCTCCTCGAAATCGCCGCGATAGCGGGTGCCGGCGAGCAGCGTGCCCATGTCGAGCGAGAAGACGGTGGCGTCCTCAAGCACCTCGGGCACCTGGCCGCGGGTGATCTTGAGCGCAAGTCCTTCGGCGATGGCAGTCTTGCCGACGCCGGGATCACCGACGAGCAGCGGATTGTTCTTCTGCCGGCGGCAGAGGATCTGGATCGTGCGCTGGACCTCGGCCTCGCGGCCGATCAGCGGGTCGATCCGGCCGTCGCGCGCCTTGCGGTTGAGATTGACGCAATAGGCGTCGAGGGCGCTTTCCTTCTTCTTCTTGTCCTTGTCGGCGTCGTTGCCGGAATCGGCGGCGCGCGAATCCCGCTGCTGCTCGGGCTCCTCCTCGACACCGCGGACAGGCCGCGACTCGCTCGCACCGGGGCGCTTGGCGATGCCGTGGCTGATGTAGTTCACCGCGTCGTAGCGCGTCATGTCCTGCTCCTGCAGGAAGTAGGCGGCATGGCTCTCGCGCTCGGCGAACATGGCGACGAGCACATTGGCGCCGGTCACCTCCTCGCGGCCCGAGGACTGGACATGGATGACGGCGCGCTGGATCACGCGCTGGAAGCCGGCGGTCGGCTTGGAATCGTCGCGCCCGTCGGTGACCAGATTGGCGAGCTCGGCGTCGATATAGTCGACGAGGCTGCGCCGCAGCGTGTCGAGATCGACGCTGCAGGCGCGCATGACCGCAGCCGCGTCCTGGTCGTCGACCAGCGCCAGCAGCAGATGTTCCAGGGTGGCGTATTCGTGGTGGCGCTCATTGGCGAGCGCCAGAGCCCGGTGAAGCGCCTGTTCGAGACTGCGCGAGAAACTCGGCACGGATTGCGCTCCTATTCCGATTCAAGGGGTGCGAACGGACTCAAGACGCTACTTCTTCTCCATCACGCATTGGAGCGGATGCATGTGCTTGCGTGCAAGGTCCATCACGAGGGTCACCTTCGTCTCGGCGACCTCGTAGGTGAAGACGCCGCATTCGCCGACGCCGTTCTGATGCACATGCATCATGATCTGCGTGGCCGCGGCGCGGTCCTTCTGGAAGAACCGCTCGAGGACGTGAACGACGAACTCCATCGGGGTGTAGTCGTCGTTCAGAAGCAGGACCCGATAGAGGTTGGGCTTGCGGGTCCGCGTCCGCGTCAGGACCGCGGTGCCGGCGCCTTCCCGGCCACCATCGGCGGGCGGGCCCGCGCGGCGCGGCCGATCGGCCATCACCAGGGGGGTGCGGGCGGTCACGGGCCAAGCGGGACCGTTTCCGGCGCCCCTGGCAGCCCTCCCCCGCATCGTGCTCGCAGCCGTCGTTCCCAAGATCGATCCCTGTCCTGACCTGACCGACATAATGCGTCGCGACTGAATTTACAGACCTCGCGACTGCTTCGCCAGTGCGTTCGCACGGCAGCCGCGCAGCTGCGGCGTCTCGGCGCGGCGGGTTGACCCGCCGGGGCGGAGGGTCCAAAGCCCGGCGCCTGACAGGACGGGAGACGTCGATCATGACCGCCAACGCCATCGTGACCGTAGGAGCGGATCTCGCCTCACCGGTGCGCTTCGGCAATGCCCTGCCGCTCGCCGTGATCGCCGGCCCCTGCCAGATGGAAAGTCGCGACCACGCGCTGGAAACGGCCTTCGCGCTGAAGGAGATCGCGGAGGAGCTCGGGATCGGGCTCGTCTTCAAGACGTCCTTCGACAAGGCGAACCGGACCAGCGTCAAGGCTGCGCGCGGCATGGGGCTGGAGGCGGCGCTGCCTGTCTTCGCCGAGATCCGCGAGCAGACCGGCCTGCCGGTGCTGACCGACGTCCATGAGGCGAGCCAGTGCGCCGCCGTGGCGGAATGCGTCGATGTGCTGCAGATCCCCGCCTTCCTCTGCCGGCAGACGGACCTGCTGGTGGCGGCGGCCCGGACCGGCCGCGTCGTCAACGTCAAGAAGGGCCAGTTCCTCGCCCCCTGGGACATGGTCAACGTCGCCGCCAAGATCACCGAGAGCGGCAACCCCAATGTCATGGTGACGGAACGGGGCGCCTCCTTCGGCTACAACACGCTCATCTCCGACATGCGCGCCCTGCCGATCATGGCGCAGACGATCGGTGCGCCGGTGATCTTCGACGCCACCCACTCCGTCCAGCAGCCCGGTGGCAAGGGCTCATCGAGCGGCGGGCAGCGCGAATTCGTGCCCGTACTGGCGCGTGCTGCGGTCGCCGTCGGCGTCGCCGGCGTCTTCATCGAGACGCATGAGGACCCCGACAGCGCCCCCAGCGACGGGCCAAACATGGTGCCGCTCTCGGCCTTCCCTGCGCTGATTGCAGAGCTGCAAGGCTTCGATCGACTTGCCAAGGCACGGGCCAAGCCTACGCTGGCTTATGTCTGACACACCGCCCCCGGCGCCGGCCGCCGCGCCGGCTCCCACCCC